>JAKSAU010001051.1 GCA_022361535.1 Desulfobacterales bacterium | reverse complement strand
TGAATGGCTTAGGTAACGCTCCATATTTATCAATATTGGACTTCAGATAATTTATGACCCTGGCCAAACGCATTAATGTTGCAGCTTGAGTTCTTGATGTTGTGTGATCTACGGGTAGGCAAGTTGAACGCATTGATGAAAAAGAGTCAGGTAAAATCATTTCTTTTTTACATCTGGCATAATCAAGACTGCCAGGTGCCGGATAAAAAACTGAAAAACCTACCAATGTCCTTCTTTGAGCAAGCATAAGCAAGTCTTCAAGGGAGGATTTTGCTGTTTGTCCCGGAGCTGCACCCAATATGTATGAAACACATTCCATATCTAATTTAGAAGCCATATCAAGGACACGATCATAGTCTTTTCTAACATCAGGCCTTTTGAATTGCTTTAACTGGGAAGATGAAAATGATCCAACTGATAGATTAAGGGCTTTAAACCCGGCCTCCTTCATGGCTGAAAGAATATCAAAATCGAGAGAAGGTGGATATAAACCGTTCATGGCGCGCAGTTCAGGAGTTTTTCCTTTAAATATCATCTTAATACCGTCAAGAAGGTCTAGTATCCATGCTTTTTTAAGGGTTAAATTTTCATCTTCAAAATCTATAAACCCAATGTCTTTATCTTTAGATTGTAACTTTATTTCATCTAATACTTTCTCTACCGGTCTAAGCCTGAACCCTGCATAAGAAGAAGATGAAGACACAGCGCAATAGGAACAAGGGAATGGACAGCCCCTAGATGCAACAACTGCAATGGCAGCTTTCTTGTTACGCTGATAATAATTCCAATCTACCTTATCAAAGGCGGGTAGGGCAGTGTTTGAAAGTGTTCCCCAATCAGGTTTTGCAATATGCGCCTGGTTATCTATTTCAAATGCGATACCTGGAACATTTTTAATTTTGGAGATGTCGAGTGTATCACTGGGCAACTTATTTTTTAATTGAGAGGCAAGAATTGCCATTGATCTTTCCCCTTCACCTCTCAAGACGAAATCAACACTCTTATGTTCTAATGTTTCTTTTGGAAAGTGTGTTGGATGGTGACCGCCAAGAACAACAAACGCATCGGGATAGAACTGTTTTACAGCATGAGCTGTTTGCAAAGCTTCATTTGCATAAGGTGTGAATAAAGAAGATATGCCTACTAAAAAAGGGCGTGCTTTTTTAACTAAAGCACCGATATGTTCGAAACTGTATCCGAAATGCCGAAACTTATGAAATAAGGAAAACATGGAAATATCCTGTTTTCCAAAATAGGGCGTCAGGTATTTGAATTCATCAGGCAGGTCAAGGTCTTTGGTTTTGTCCCGGGCAAGAGCATCAATAATAATGCAGGAGAAACCTTGTTGTTCTATAGAAGCTGCAATGGATGCAAGCCCATAAGGAATGGTTCTTTTCCGGGTTAAATAAAACTCGCGGATTGGGGGTTGGATTAAAACGACATCCGGCATTCATTCCTCACTGACAAATAAAACTGGCCAAGCCGGTATTTGCACCAACTTGGCCAATTATAAGTACAACTAAAGATTTATAGTTTGTTCTAATCTTTGCGATGGTATTTACCATAACACAGTATTAGTTTTTCAAACTATGTATAGGGGCTGGTATCCTGCCGCCAAAAGTAACAAATTCATCTTCAAGATCACAGTGAGGTACATCCATAATCCTGGCTTCTCCAAGAAGCCCTCCAAAATGAACACTGTCACCAGCTTTTTTTCCAGGAACCGGAATTATTCTGGTTGCTGTGGTTTTACCGTTGATCATACCAATGGCCATTTCATCTGCAATAATTCCAGCTAAAGTCTGTTCTGTAATAGCTCCTGGAACCGGAACCATATCAAGCCCAACAGAGCACACACACGTCATGGCTTCAAGTTTTTCAACGGTTAGATACCCTTTATGTGCAGCATTGGCAATATTAAGATCCTCACTAACCGGGATAAATGCACCGCTCAATCCGCCTACATGGGAAGATGCAAAGGCTCCGCCTTTTTTGACTGCATCGTTGAGCATTGCAAGAGCAGCTGTAGAACCTGGGACTCCAATGTGTGAAAGCCCCAAGGCTTGAAAAATTTCTCCAATACTGTCACCAACAGTTGGGGTTGGAGCCAAAGACAAATCAACAACGCCAAATTTGATACCAAGGGCATCAGCCACTTCACGGCCAATAAGTTCACCAACCCGGGTAACCTTGCAGGCCGTTCTTTTAATAATTTCAGCAACACGGCCAAGGGTCAGTTTCTGCTCAGCTAGATTTCTTTCAATGGCCCGTTTGACAACTCCCGGCCCTGATACACCGACATTAATAACTGCATCAGCTTGACCTACACCAAGATAAGCGCCTGCCATAAACGGCATATCCTGAGGGATATTTGAAAAAACACAAAGCTTTGCACAGGCAAGGCCATCATCACCTGCCGTCATTGCAGCAGCCTTTTTAATGGCTTTGGACATTTCAAGCACGGCATCCATGTTGATACCAGCCTTAGTCGTTGCCACATT
>JAKSAU010000881.1 GCA_022361535.1 Desulfobacterales bacterium | reverse complement strand
TTGGTGAACATCATTGCAACTTCAGAACACCAGGGTGCCGGTAATACAGAGGAAGAAGCATTGGAAGACTGCCTTAAAAAAAGAAAAGGACTTAACCTGGAGGATCTGTTTCCGGCAACGGCCCCTCCGGTAAAGACCTCAGCTGAAACTGCAAAACCCGAAGACAAAGAGTAGACGCGTTTTCTATTTGCCTTCTTGGCTGGTTCATTTAAAAATTCAATTGAATAAAAAAAGCCTGCTGCAGGGATGCCCCGTCAGCAGGCTTAAATTTTACAATACTCTTAAATTGGTTATCAGGCCTGGGATGCTCCCATTTCAAAACCAAGATTAAGGGCTTTTTTGTTCATTTCCATAAAGTCCTTGGGAATAGTTGTTTCAAGAACCTTAATAATGGAATCTGACTCAACGATTTTGGTCAGGCCGATAAGTGTGCCCAGCATACAGATATTGAAAACGATGGGCTTACCGATTTTTTCCATAACTGTATCGTACATGGGCAGAGCCACATGGTGAGCCGCCACTTTCTTTTCCGGGGTTACATATCTTGAATCCACGAGCAGCAGACCGCCGGGGCGCAAAATAGGGGCAAATTTTGCATAGCTTTCCTGGGTCAGGCTGACCAGGATATTAGGCTGAACCACTTTGGGGAAGAGGATTTCAGAATCTGAAATCAACACATCACTTCTGGTGGCACCGCCTCTGGCAGCAGCTCCGTAACTTTGTGACTGGGTGGCGTTTTTGCCTTCAAAGATGGCTGCAGCCTTGGCAAGGATAATGGCTGCGGTGATCACACCCTGGCCGCCCGAACCTGAAAATACCAGTCTTGAACGTTCCATTTCCATTATGCTTTTCCTTTCATTGCTGTCTCAATAATCTCGTCATAAGCTTCGCAATATTCGGGCCGCTCGGTGTCTTCAACAAAGATACCCCGCTGAATGAGGTTGGGCTCTTTGTCTAACTTTTTGGACCCAATAGGTGCGGTAAAGTTTTTAAAGCCCTCCATCATCTGGGAAGCGCCGCCTTCCTTATTTTTCCGCCCATAGTAGGTGGGGCACATAGACATGATTTCAACCACTGAAAAGCCTTTGTGATCAATGGCTTTTTTCAATATATTCTTGGCTTCCTTGGCATGAAACACGGTTGATCTGGCAACAAAGGAAGCCCCTGCCGCTTTGGCCAGTTCCACAATATCAAATTGGTTGTCAATGGTGGAGTAGGGGGCGGTGGTCGCCTTTTTGCCGGGACCGGACAAAGGAGAAAACTGTCCGCCAGTCATACCGTAGATCTTATTGTTCATGACAATGGCCGTGATGTCGATATTCCTGCGGGCCGCATGGATAAAGTGGTTGCCGCCGATGGCCAGGGAATCACCGTCACCCATGGGGACAATAGCTTTAAGGTGGGGACGGGATAGTTTTACGCCTGTCGCAAAAGCAAGAGCGCGTCCATGAATGGTATGAAGGGAATGAAAATCCACATATCCTGAAATACGGGATGAACATCCGATACCGGAGGTCATTACGATTTCGTTTTTATCCAGTTCCATTTCATGTATGGCACGCAGCAGTGTTCCCAGGACAATGCCGTGGCCGCAGCCCGGGCACCACATGTGGGGAAAGTATCTACCCCGGACATAGTCTTTGAAGTCAAATGGTTTATTGGTACTCATGTTAGACCCCCTTTCCCTGGATCATTCTCAGTATGGTTTTGATGTCGCTGGGCGAGATAAGCTGACCGTCGATGCGGTTGGCCAAGAATACTTTTTCAGGATGGTCCACAGCGTTTTTCACCTGGGTAACCACCTGGCCCATGTTCATTTCAACCACCAGAACAGCCTTTGCATTGGCACATTTTTCCCGTACGATTTCTGCCGGAAAGGGCCATATAGTCTGCAGTTCAAGCACACCGATTTTTACGCCGCGTTTACGGCGGTTCCGGGCAATATGTTTGGCTGACCGGGCAGATGATCCGTAAGAAACCAGGACATAGTCTGCATCATCAAGCCAATGTTCTTTATACATGCAGATGTTTTCCCAGTTGTTCTCGATTTTGTCCACCAGGTGGCGAAGCAGCTCGGAAACCACTTTGGGATCGTTGTTGGGGAATCCCCACATGTCGTGGAAAAGGCCGGTAACGTTATAGCGGTGCTCGCCACCGAAATCGGACATAGGCAGCCTGCCGTCTTCACGGGGCAGGTATGGATGGTAATCTACGCCTTTGGGCACAGATGTTCTCAAACGGTCCACTACCGGAATTTCACCTTGACCGGGTATAACCAGCTTTTCCCGCATATGTCCGATAACTTCGTCCAATAAAAGGATGACAGGTGTTCTGTAAGTTTCAGCAAGGTTAAAGGCCTCAACCGTCATTTTAAAAACATCCTGGTGGTTGGAGGCGGTCAGGGCAATAATGGCATGGTCGCCATGGGTACCCCAGCGGGCTTGATTGACATCACCCTGGCTGACGTGGGTGGGGTTTCCTGTGGAGGGACCGCCACGCTGAACATTGGCAATAACGCAGGGAATTTCTGCCATACATGCATAACCCAGCGCTTCTTGTTTGAGTGAAAAACCCGGGCCCGAAGTTGCTGTCATGACCTTGTTGCCTGTAAGGGACGCCCCTATAATGGCAGCCATGGATGCGATTTCATCTTCCATCTGGATGAATTTTCCGCCAATTTCAGGCAGTCGCCCGGCCAAATGCTCCGCGATTTCAGTGGACGGGGTAATGGGGTAGCCGGCGAAAAAATTGATACCTGCGTACAATGCACCTTCAACACAGGCTTCATTCCCCTGAATAAACCTGATATTCGATGTGTTAGTCATTTTCCCCTTCCTGATTTTCTTTGATTTGAATTGCCAGATCCGGGCAACGAAGTTCGCAAAGCATACATGCGATGCAGTCTTCCGGACGAACTGCTTCCACTTTTCCCTGCTTGTCTAATTCAAGCACTTTCTTGGGACAGAAATGAACGCAGATCCCGCACCCTTTACACCATTCTTTATCGATTACGTGTGTGATTGATTTGCCTTTTCCCATAATATCCTCTTAAATAGTAGATAAACCTACCCAAAAAACAAGGACTCTTGTTAAGTGATTTAATTTCGTATGTCAAGGATAACTCGCATTAAAGATGAACGAAATTCATTATTTTTTATTCCATAAAAAAAAGCAAGAAAAAAAACAGGTTATACAAGTATTTGCTTGTTTTTAAACCACCATTTTGGAGGTGTCATAAAAGGTCTTACCTTTTTGTTGTTTTTCTAAAAAACGTTACGAAAAAAACAGGAAATGAGAAGAAGCTAATCTGATGTGCTGACCATAGACCATTATTTGTTGACATGATATAACCCGGCCCATGAATGAATCAAATGACAATCTGGTCTCTGTAATTATTCCGACCTACAACCGGGCTCATGTCCTTGAACGGGCCTTGGATTCGGTGCTGGTCCAGGATTATAAGCCAATTGAGATTATAGTGGTGGATGACGGCTCCACAGATGATACAACTAAGGTGCTGGACAGGTATGAAGGTAAAATCCGGGTGCTGACACAAACCAATAAAGGGGTGTCAGCCGCCAGAAACCTGGGTATAAGAGAAAGCTGCGGCAGGTTTATAGCACTTTTAGATTCAGACGATGCCTGGACATCGGACAAGGTTCGCCGGCAAATAGATTTTTTTAAGGCCAATCCTGATGTCTTGATCTGCCAGACAGAAGAAATCTGGATCCGAAACGGTAAAAGAGTCAATCCTAAGTTTAAGCATAAAAAGCCGTCAGGCATGATATTCGAACCATCTTTAAAACTATGCTTGGTAAGTCCGTCCGCTGTCATGATAGAAAAATCCTTGTTTAATATAAAAGGAATGTTTAACGAAGATTTTCCTGTGTGTGAAGATTATGACCTATGGTTGCGCATTGCCCTGGATACCCCCATCTATCTTATTGATAAGCCATGTACGATTAAATATGGAGGGCATGAAGACCAGTTGTCTGCTTCCCACTCCCAGGACAAATACCGGATTGCCGCTATGCTGAACCTGATTCGGCAAAACCTTTTGACAGATGCCCAAAAGGCCGCAGCCCTTGCAGTGCTTCAAAAAAAATGCTGGGTATACGGAAATGGCTGTATTAAGCGGGGGCGTGTAGATGAAGGAGAACACTACCTTCTCTTAGAAAGCCGGATACAGTCTGGCGGTGATGTATAAGTTAAAGTGAAAAACTATTACTTGCTCTTATTCGTCTGCATCTGATACACAGTCATCCTATAATACTTGTATCGGATTCTCAGTAATATTTCAGATGCTGGAAGCTCAATTGTGGTTCTATTTAAAAAAAGCAGGTTCTTATTTTCAACATTCTTCCGTTTTAGTGCAAACACCCTCATATCATTTGTTTCATCAGTGCGTCGAGATGTAAGCATTCCCCCTCTTGATTATCCCATCCTTTTATCCTTTGAACAATTCACCAAACGCTTGAATACAGGCGATATAATCCTGTTTCATGGCGATTCATATTTTGATAGAATTACATGTTTTCTGGAACGCAATCCCTGGTCTCATGTCGGTATGATTATTAAAGGTAAAAACAATGAAACTTATCTTTGGGAGTCGACCATAAAATCCAATGTAAAAGACGTCCTTCATCAAGAAACGAAAGACGGTCCGCAGTTGACGCTTTTAAAGGACAGACTGACTAACGGTGTGAAAACCAACGGACATTCTGGTTGGGCCTACAGGCAACTTCAGATTGACGATAGATTGAGATCCTTTAATGAGGCTTTAAAGCAAATCATTAATATAGAGCATCAAAAAGATATTAATAGTGCGGTCGGTGTCTTCCTTGAGGTGGCTCTTGGCAGGTATTTGAATATTAAAATCAATGAAAAGAAAATTTTTTGTAGCAAATTGATGGTACTGACCTATATGCAGCTGGGGTTGGTTTCAAAAAAGGCTGTTTCAAATGGTTACCAACCCAAAGATTTTTCCTCGGGTTCCAATAAATTGGAGTTTTTGCAGCAAGAGATCACGCTCTCTATAGAACATTATTTTAAACCAGTTATGGTTCATGAAAAATTGTCAATTCGCATAACTTCTAATTGAAAATGGCCCTGTTTATTTAAGTTTAATAATTTTGTCGTTTTGGGGAGATGCCCATTCGTGTAGAAGATCTTCCAACCAATTTTCTATGTCTTTTTCAGCAATGTCGGAAGGAATAAAAATGTTATGAGCAGGTTGTCTTTTACCCCCACGACCAAGGATAAAAACTTTCCATTTCTCATCGCTTTTTATGATTTCGATGCTTCTTCCGAATACATTATACTTCATGATTTATCTGATAACTAACGATGCTAATCAGACGCGTGTTTCTTTGCGTTGGTAGCAACAACCTTGCTATTCTCTTTGATCTTTATTGTAAGTCTTTCCATTCATTCATCGTAGAGGAGAGAATATTTATTGGCAAATCTTCGCTATTAAAGCCTTGTTCTTCAAACCACCTGAAAACTCGGATAAATGCCTTTAGAAGATTTGGATCGCAGTCACTCGTTCCCATAGCGTGAAAAGCTAATTTATCTATTATTGGAAGCGCACTCTCCATATGCTCTATCCGTTCTGGAATTCTTGTTCTGGAACCAGTAAAAAAAAGATTCGGTTCCCCGCCCCACTCCCATTTGGGGGTTATATGAATGTTAAACCGTTGCAATTCAATAGCGCGTTTTTCGAACGAGATCCATTTTTTGAAATGTGAATATGCATGGGCTGCAAATTTATCAGTTCGAGATGAACGTTCATCACACGCCATGATAGGGGGATGCAAACCAACATTAATTTTTTTTTCGTCAGAAAAAGATTCTTCAGAATCGAAGTTAAGCACAATTTCAGAAGGTTCTTGAACTTTGTAAAGCTGCTCCCGGTATTTTGAGGCTGTATAAAATAAAACGACACCCGTACTTACATCCACACGTCCGAAAAATAATGGAATTTGGAGAGATGTAAACCAGTTAATTGAGGAAGTATTATATTTAATAGTCTGAATGGATGCAGCCTTAAATTGCACGCTGAATGGATCTTCAGCAAACAACAGTTGATTTTCAGGCCGTAACAGCACGCAATACGCATCCACTCCTATATCATCTTGATGCCGAACATCGGCGACGGCAGAGAACGCGCGTAGAGCACTTATTCCAATATCCTCGGCAAGATGACCTTTGCGAAGATTTCTTCCAAGTCTACTCGGCATATTCATGAACTCCTAAAGCATAACAAGTTGATCTGTGGTTTCTCTTATCATCCATTCTAACGTATCTAACTGGATTGCATCCGAAATGTATGAATATCCAAATCTGTATTAATACTTAACAAAGCGAGGATGAAATCACTAACATCTCCTAAAGCTTTATAAATTTTTATCTTTAATTTATCATTACAATTCCGTTACACGGAATCAAGTTTCTGAAATATTTCTTGGATCAAACTGAAATTTATATGTTTAAGCTATTAGAACAATACCGATTACGAGTGTATAAACTCCAAAGATGCCTTAAAAAAACCTTATTGTGAATACAGATGATATGATTTTATAATTTAACGCTATACAGGGAAAGATAATTCCCGGGTTTAAAGTTCGCTGATTTCCATCTCGTAATAATGGAGCCCTTCTTCGTGGACTGCTTTTTCTGCAATCTTACAGCGACCACGGTCTTCTTTTAGAGTTATTGAAGAATTAGGGCCTTGGACTACTGTATCCTGGATTATATTGCGTTGTACATTGACACTGGGAACACCTTTGGTT
>JAKSAU010000979.1 GCA_022361535.1 Desulfobacterales bacterium | reverse complement strand
CATGGATTCCGCCAAAAAGCCCTGGCAATCAAAACATCCTTTATACTCAATACCTTTTTCCTGGCAGGCTGCTTTCATAGGTTCTGCAAAGGCTTCCATGTCCTGTTCCGGATAGGCAGGCGCCATATGGGTGATAAATCCCGCCATCTGTTGGCCGGTAGTCGCTTTGAGAACTTTCAGGCATTCTTTTATCGGGGCTGCCAGGCTGCCTGAGTGCAAGGGGGATCCCATAAAGATGCAATTATAATCGGCAACCAATTCAGGGGTAAGTTCTTCAAGCTTTTTCAAATCAGCATTACCACCTTGGGCCGTAACTTCCTCGTATATGGCTTTTGCTATTTTCTCAGTATTTCCACTCTGGCTGAAATAAGTCACTAATACTTTCATTGAGATCTCCTTATTTTAAATTGATTAGGATCGTACATCTAAAATGTTTCGATACCCAAAATACGAAAGTATTTGTATGGTGTCTGTAGCATCTGCTACATAGCAGAAAAAAAGTGTTTTTCTTGCCAGCACCTTTACTATTTCAACTGAAGCTTCTGCCTATAGCTACAAGTGTTTTGCAATTACGCAATTAAAGGGGGGCCATTTTTAGAATTTGGTTTTTTGGGAATGCGCTAAATAAGAAGGCCGCCCCTGTAAGAATCTTTAGAGGCGGCCCTAAGTTTGAGCCTCTTAATCAAATGAAGATTTTGAGTCCCTTTTGTTGATCACATGGCTATATTTTAAACCGGCTGATCATTTCATTTAGGCTTTCTGCCATCCTCGACAGTTCAGTTGCACTGCTCATGACCTGGCTGCTACCGGTCTTCATCTCGTCTGTTGCCCGGGAAACTTCGTTGATATCCTGATTTACGGATGTGGCAATATGAGATGTCTGGCCTACGTTCTGGTTCACTTCTTCGAGCCCGGAAGCTGCCTGGTTTACATTCTGGGAAATTTCCTGAGTTCCGGCAGACTGCTCTTCGATGGCAGTGGCGACTGAAATCACAATGGCATCAATATCGTTGATGACATTGACAATGGTTTCAATTGCCTGGATGGATTCATTTGTGGTTACCTGGACCCCATCAATTCTTGAACTGATTTCCTGAGTTGCCTCTGCAGTTTGAAGGGCAAGGGCTTTTATTTCGTTTGCAACTACGGCGAATCCTTTGCCCGCTTCTCCGGCTCTTGCAGCCTCTATGGTAGCATTCAATGCCAGCAGGTTGGTCTGTTCCGAAATATCGGCAATAGAATCGGTGACCTTGCTGATTTCCGAAGCAGCTTGTCCAAGTTCATCAACTTTAATGGAAACCTGCTTTGCATTTTCCACTGCCTTTGACGTGGTCTGGCTCCCTTTGGATGTATTCTTAGAGATTTCGTTAATGGTTGAAGACATTTCTTCAACAGCAGAAACGATCATCTGAACATTGGATGTAGCCTGCTCTGTAGCAGCGGCAACCGAATTCATATTACCGGTCATCTCCTCTGCGGCTCCGGATACATTGGTGGATTTTTCAGCTGTCTGCAAAGAATTGTTGGTGATCTGCTCAGAAACGGCTGAAAGTTCTGTAGCTGAAGAGGTAAGAGTGTGAACAGATTTATTTACATCGGTAAACATCTCATTGAGGTGCCCGGACATTTCATTCATGGCAACACACAATGATCCCACCTCATCTTTTTGATTGATGTCGATTTTTTGTGTCAGGTCCCCGGATGCTACTGTCTTTGCAAAATCTATGGTTTTGGTCAGGGGGCGGCTGATACTGGCCGCAATGAGAAATGTCAGGCAAATACCGATAGCAACAGCAATGGAACTGAATATGACCACCCGGGTCCGAAGGGAGGTTGCACCATTTAAGATCGCCGCATCTGTTGTGATGTGCTCACGGGCATTGGTGCGAATTTCATTTAATGCGATTCCCAATTCCGCCAGCTTAGGAAGGGTCTGTTCTGTAAAAATGGTCTCGGCAACCACTTTTGTCTGTTTCAAAGCTTTTTCCGCTTCAATGGTGTGGGTTAAAAGCTTTTGAATTTCGTCAAGTTTGGCCTGTACTTGATTTTGATATATTTTAATCGCTTTCGGCATATTCAGTTCATTAATGGCATCTTCAATATCCACAGCTAAGATGTGGATTGCCTGATGGGGAGCAGAAATTCCGGCTAAGGTTTCTTTGAGTGCAGGAAATTCTTCTGCAAGCTTTTGGGCCTCTTCAGATAATATAAATTTGCCCAGATCAGTTTTCTTATGATTTAACTGTAAACCACAAGAGTAAGGCACCTCTGCAGCAAATGCTTCAACCCGTTCCATAAGACGGGCATTGGTATGGTCAACATAAAATCCGGTTGCAATGACCCAATTCCAGGGCTTATAAATCTGGGAGAAAGATATCTTCGGCGCGATTTCATCGCTTCCCGGCAGCTGCCAATAATACGTTACAAACCCACTGTCATTTGCTTGGGCGACCTCCACAATGTCATTGAAAAACAGGTCTCCGCGCTTATCAGGGGTTTTTGTTTGGCTTTTACCCTCCAATGAAAGATTGTGGGGATGCATGACCATATTGACATCAGTATCCAAGATAAAGAAGTATCCATCATCATTTTCACCGTACCGCAGATTTTTAAGGTTCTCATAGGCCAATGCTTTGCGCTCTGCAAGAGTAAGATCTGTTCGTTTATCAAGGGCTTTGATTTGTGACATGGCCTGCTGGGTACTGGTCTTAAGAAGGCTCTGGTATACATAAATCCCGGCAGATTCTTCAGCAATTGCTTTTCCTAAGTCTGCCACCCAGGTCAGTTGGTTTCCTAACAGTTTGGATAAAACAAGATCCAATCCGTTATGGTTTGGTTTATAGGTTTCTTTGATAAGTTTAGCAGACTCATACATTTCTTTGTGGGGGACTTCAATATTTTTAAAAAGAGGTGCAAGTTCAGGCACCATCTGCTCTGCTATTTTACGGTCTTCGCCATAAAGCCATTTCCCCAAAGAACTTTTGGTATGATCTGTTTCTATATCCAGATTGCCTGGGTCTTCCCCTTTTAATAATTTGCCCAACCGGTTGGCCCAGGCCAATTGGTCAACCTCTTTTTGGGTCATTGTCCCGTCAAGGCGGTTACCATATATGACTTCCTTGGAATCATTTAAAATATCGGTTACCCCAAGAAAACTTTGAGCGCCTATGGCCACCAGAAAGATGATTACAATCCCAGGTCCAACACCGATTTTTTTAAATATACTTAAATTCTTCCAATTCATAATATCTCCTATATCAGCTTTGTTTTAAAAGGGTGCCACCATCTTCCAATCCCCGGAATTGAGGTGGAAGATAGTCAATTGATCCAAGATTTGTTTTAGCAGACCGCGGTCAACGGGTTTACCCGTATAAAACGAAATACCGCGTTCTCTCGCCTTTTTTTCCAGGTCCGGGGAATTTTCCCGGGTCATTGTAATCACACTGACACCTGGATTGTAGAGCTTTAAATCAGGAATGATCTGATAAACAGGCATACCTTTTAAAACCAGTTCCATTAAAACAACTTCAAAGAAGGACTGCTTTGATTTAGCAATGGCTTCTGCATCTGTGGACACACGGACCACATTGTGATCCCAGCCTTGCAGCATTTTGGCTAAGCTGTCTGCAGTATCTTCTTCAGCATCAATTATTAAAATGTTCATTGGTCATCCAACTACTCAAACATGGTTTAAAGATCCGCTTGAACATTAGCAACATGGGTGCCTGTGTGAAAATTAGTGTTGTATTATTTTTAATGTGCTGAAATTATATTATTTTTATTGTGAAGGCGTTTCAGAGGACCGTGGATAGGTGTTTTTAATAACTGGGACAAAGTGTCACAGTTGTTTGCGGGATTTTGGCATGTTCACCCCCCAAACTTATAATTGGCAAAGGAAAGGGACATATTGTCCCGGGTGGGGCAATATGTCACAGGCTATAGATCCAAGCGAGAAATTTTCCTGTGAAGAGAACGGCGGTCAATACCAAGAATTCTTGCGGCCAGGGATTTGTTTCCCTCTGCTTCTTTCATAGCAGTTCCGATTACTTGGCGTTCATATGCAGCAAGCAGGGAGTTTAAGTTTCTCCCCTTTTGAGATCCGTTTTCAGTAGTCATGTTGTCCGGGAGGGATGTTTCAATACCGGATTCTACAAATTCCACATTGTCAAATGCAAGATACCGGGAAACAGTGTTCTGTAATTCCCTTACATTGCCTGGCCAGTCATGGGTTGTAAACTTTTCAATTACATCGTCAGGTATATGTCTTTTGGGCCCGGATGGGTTCATCTTCCGGGTGAAATGATACACGAGAAGCGGGATGTCTTCTTTTCTCTTTTTTAAAGGCGGAAGCTGGATGGGAATGATGTGAATCCTGTAATAAAAGTCCTTTCTAACCGTTCCGTTCTTGACCATGATTTTCAGGTCCCGGTTGGTGGCGGCAATGATTCGGACATTCGATTTTTTAACCTCTGTGGTGCCAACAGGGGAAAATCCGTAACCTTCAATGGCACGCAGTAGTTTTACTTGCAATGGCAGAGGTATTTCACCGATTTCATCCAGGAAGAGGGTGCCGTCATGGGCGCTTTCAAATAAACCGACTTTATCCATGTCCGCCCCGGAGAAAGCCCCTTTTTTATGTCCGAAAAATTCACTTTCCGCGAGGTTTTCCGGTATGGCGCCGCAATTAACAGCAATAAAAGGACCATTTTTGCGGTGACTTAAATCGTGGATGGATTTGGCCACCAGTTCTTTTCCGGTACCGGATTCCCCGTAGATAATTACATTCTCGTCAATGGGTATGGCATTGATGATTTTATCATAAACGTCCTGCATGACATCACTGGTTCCAACCAGATGAGCCAAACCATATGGGTGAATATGTTTGGAGCGCAAAAGTCTGTTCTCTTTTTTAAGCCGGGACGTTTCCTTTTTTGCAACCAGCCGCTTTTCTCTTTGCCGGGTAATATCCATGAATGTTATAAGGATACCTTCTTCTTTTTCCCATTCAAGGGGCCTGCAGTTTGCCTGTATCCATATTTCACTGCTATTGCTGTCCAAACAGCAAAGTTCGAACTCCTTTTGGGGATTCTTGTTTTGTGCACCCTGGATCATGGTCTCATAAGACTTTATGTGGTCGTTATGAATAAGAGTTTTTGGCTGTATTCTGTAGAGTTCGTCTTCCCCTCTTTTTAAAATACTTAAGGCGGCAGGATTGGCATATACAATTCTATTTTCATATCCGATAATCACCCCTTCGCTGATTCTTTCTGCAAGCATTTTGTATAGCGCCTGGCTGTGCATCTCAGAAATAGCAGACTGTAGTTGAGCAATAAGGTGGTCCTTTTCTGTTTCAAGCTGTTTGCGGTGGGTAATGTCATGTAGTTGTTCAATAATATGGCTGACGTTTCCTGAATCATCTAAAACAGGGCTGCTGCGGCAGATAAAATACCTGTTTAACTCCGGTATAAACCGCTCTATAGTCTCAAGTTTTTTACTTTTCAGCGCAAGGTGAGTTGCACAGTCTTCACAGGAAACAGGCTTGCCCAATAATGAATAGCAGGGCTGCCCGATAACTTCTTCTTGGGATTTTTGAACAGCTTCACACCCTGCTTTATTGTACCGAACCACTGTGTGATCGGGTTTTTGAATCCCAATGATGTCCGGTATGCCGTCTAGTGCCTCTTCAAGAATATTATTCTCTTCTGTCAGACGTTTAATTTCTTTTTTGTAAGCGGATTCAACCTTTTTTAATTTGTATAGATGTCCATCTTGTTCTTCTGGCTTTGGACCTTCACTCATAGGTCATTCTCCGCTAAGTCCTTTTAAAGGACTGGTTTTAATAAAACATGCATCACTATTAGTTCCGGGACTGTATTACTAAATACCTGAAAAGTAAAAAACTATCAAAAATTAATTGTGCTAACCGGGCATTGAAGAAAAAATACCTGAAAACTAAAGAGAAGTTGAAAAGGTAGTACACCAACATAGCTACTACCCATCAAAAAGAACAAATTAGAAAAATTATACTTAATTATTTGTCACTGAAAATGAGTTTGGCACCAAAACCCATAAAAATGATTCCGGCAAAACCTTCCAGCCACTTCTGCATTCTATTGTAATAATATCTGAATCCATTGGATGAAAAGATTATTACAATAAATGAATACCAGACGAATGAGATCATAACCATTAAAGACAAAACCAAGACGCCAAGGCCTATAGTTGGTTCTTTGGGGAGAACAGATGCAAATAAGCTTGTTACAAACATAGCTGTTTTGGGATTGGATAGGTTGGTTACCAATCCTTTTCTCCAGTTTAAAAATCTGCTTTGAGAAATTTTGGTAAAAGTGTCAGGGTTGGTCGAGGGTTTAAATGAGTTGATGATCATCATGATACCAAGGTAAAAGATGTAGCTTCCGCCTGCTATTTTTAAGGTAATATAAAGCCATGGGGCCATAATGAATAGGGATGCTATTCCGAAAAAACCGGCAAGAGACCAAATCATTGTTCCTGTACAAGTACCTAAAACTATAAAAAAACCTGCGAAACGGGAATGATTGACTGTTGTCTGCGCCGTAATGAAGAAATTGGGTCCGGGAGTAATGACAGCCAGCGCCCAAATTGATGCAACACTCAAAAGCATAGGAAAAGGGGGCATAATTATAACTCCTTTAGTCATTAATCTTTGAATGTTAGGTCTTTTGATTTTTAATGTCCAGATTAAGTTAAAGGTAACTTCCCATGAGAAAAATGATCGAAGTTAAAGATAATATGAGAGGTGTGATTACTTGATTTTGAAAAACAGGTCTGGCCAAAATGATTGCACAGTGCCTCAAGGCTTGAGTTCCGGCCTCTTGTATAGAAGTGAAATGCTCTCTAAAACTAATACTCAAGTCCGATACAGGATGATCCATCCAATAGTTATTTACCCTGGTTTAATCTGCGCGATTTAAAGAACCTGTGTTTTCGCTCTTCTGTTGGTTTGTAAAGAAAACAGCCCCCCTGGCACTGCTTTCTGCCTGGGTAATGATTTCAACGCCAGTATAATAAAATTGCCCGGTTTCAATTCCGGATGTATCAATAAAATCTGCCAATTGGCGGGCATTTGATGACACGCTTGTTATAAAGGGTAGAATTTTAAAGGTCAGCAGCCAGATGAATGCCATAGATAGCGTGAACTGGACTATTTTTATTGATAGTGGCTTTTGCGTTTTCACGATTATTCCTTTAAAGCCCTGGTGTGAAAAAGCCCACACCAGGGCCTTTCTTATTATGGTTATATGTTGGCTGTGATGTCAGGAAATACCAGATAAAACATAATGTACGCCATTACCAAGGTAAGTGTTAGGTTGAATCCTTGACCACAGGCGTAAAGAATCAAAGGTTTTCCGCCTTTAAAATGGTGAGCCAGTTCGCGAAAATTTGTAGCAAGGCCAATAGCGGCAAAAGAAAAGCAGAAAAACCAGTCCCTGCAAATCCGGGTAAATCCTCGGAGTACACCGTTATCAATCATGGTAAAACCTGCATCATCCCCCATTTGAGTATAAAGAAAAGAGAAAAAGATCGATGCTGCTAAAAATCCCAGTACGAATTTTGGAAAGCGGTGCCAGACTTCCATCCATCCCACTTGCTGCCCTTTGTTTGCCTCGACTTTCATGGTCCAATATATGGCAATACCAAAAGCGGTAACCCCAATAAGTACATTTTGAATCATCTTGATTGTGGCAGCGACATATAACGCACTTTCAGATAAAAAGGCTCCGGCTGCAGCAACAGCGCCAGTTGCATCAATAGTTCCCCCCATCCATGCGCCGCCTAAGATATAAGGCATCCCGGTTGCTTTGATCACAGCAGGCATGACAATCATCATAATGGATGTGAAAATCAAAGAAAGACCAATAGCAAGTGTCAATTCTTCTTTTTTCGCCCGGCAGGCTGCAGCCGCAGCAATGGCCGCCGAAGTTCCGCAAACGGACATATCAGAAGAGATAACTATATTGAGGGTTTTTGACTTTATTTTCAAAACTTTCTGGCCAAAGATAAATGTGGTAACCAAAACAACCGGAGTTACAAACCATGTCACAAAAATGCCTGGAACCCCTATGGCAACAATTTTATTAAAAAGCACTTCTGCCCCGAGCAAAACCAAGCCGGTTTTAATAAAGAATTCTACCTGGAGGGCAGGTTTTACCCACTTGGGAGTCCCAATGGTATTCGCGATTATCATTCCCAAGGCGATTGCCCAGGCCGCATATCCAACACCGTAATGCTTCATGGTTGCCTGGCCTGCCAGAAAATAGGAAAGTACACTGACAAAAAATACGACCACAAATCCCAGAAGAAATTTAGGCACAGAATGTCCCATGAATTTGATGCCAATGGAAAAGAAAAGTCCCATGGAAACCATTACAATTATAAGTGTCGGAAACTTGTTATAGGGTTTATTTGATACCCCTCTTTTAGCTGACCCCTCTGCTGCTTTTGCTTTACGCCATTCGTCAATGGTTGTTTCTGCTGTTTGAATAAGATCTGCATTTTTATATCCATCAGCCTTGGCAGCAGACTCGGCAGCCAGGGCCTTGGTTAATGCGGCTTGAGTACTTAACTTTGTTTGTTCATATTTGCTTTTGTTTTCCTCATTCATGCGATCGGCGTCTTCTTTAGATAATATAAAAGACTGCATGAAATTGTTTTTCCATCCGGCAGGAGTAGAAAGAATTGTGCTGATTTTTTTGGCAAAATCCTGGTTTCTTGCTTTTACAGATTCTTTTGCATCCTGTGCCTGATAATAGGCCACTGTTCTAAATGGAGAAGATTGGGCCTCAGATGCCATCATCGCATTGGATGTCTCAAAAACTGTGTTCATGCCTTGTGGTTTATTGGGCAGGAAGATAATCATACCTGCAATGAGAAGAGCAAAGCCAAGCCAGATGGCCCAATAATCTTCCTTTAGCCATAAATCGCTTAGCTTGGTTTGTGCCGTATCGGTGACAGTCGCATCCGGTTTTTCGGCCTCATTTTTTTGATCCATGATGAAAGATCCTTTTCGTAGTTGTTTTGGATAGATTTAAAGTGACGAAAATATCGTCAATTAAACCATGTTTAATTATGGTCAGTGTTATGTAGTGGGTGTTTCTTAATTCTGACAAAGAGTAACGTCAAAAAGTATAAGTATTGGTTTTGAAAATAACAAGGTAATAAACAGATAAACGAATAAAAGAATCCATATGATCATTCAGGTTGTAATGCGCTTGGCTTGACGTAAAGGGAACCCGGAACTATTTTAAATAGACCGCGAATTAACCATTTTTAAAAGGAGCCGGATATGCAGATAGAATGGGCATATATCAGGAAAGGCTGAGTGTCTTGTGGAAAAGCTCAAAAGTATTTTGAGGAAAACGGGATAAGTGTTGAACAAATTTCAGACGCAAGAAAAGAAAAGATTGATGCAGACCAGGCCTGGGATATGGTCAAGGGGCAAAGTCAAGTCTTTATTGGTAAGGGTAAGAAAATCCTTGAATTTACACCGGATGAGGCCAACCGAGAGGACATACTTAAAAGCGCGATGGGCAGATCCGGAAACCTTCGGGCTCCAACCGTTAAAACCGGTGGTAAGGTATTGATCGGGTTCAACGAAGACATTTATACCCGGCTTTAGCTAAAAAAACTTACCAGCTTAATCCAGCCAGGATCAGTTCTTGTTCGTCCAGAATGTCATCCAGGATTTCAGGCGTGGTATAAGGGTTCATGATCACAGATCTTAATACCGCTACATTGAAGTTATCACTTGCATCAAGCTTAAGCCGGGTTCTGGAAACAAAGCTTTTGCCTGCCTCACGCTGAATTCGCTGGATGTTGGTGTTGATATTATCCAGGGTTTTATTCAATTGTATCTGTTCGCTGGTATTTGCTGTTGCAAGCTTTTCCCGGATGGATTCTGGTACAACACGATAGGTAAGGATGTTGAGCACAGGTTCAGAAACCAGTTCAAACAGAGGACGTTCATTGATTTTATCTGCAAATGCACGGGCTGTTTCGATGCCATGCTCGATCATGAGCCCATAGCCTCTCGAACCCATGATTTTCAACGCGGCATCCAGGATCAAAGAAGAAGATTCCCTGGAGCCTTCCAAGGTTTTGATACCCAAATCCACAGACCCTTTCCGATTCACGTACCGGGCATGGTAGGCTATGGCATCCAGGGCTTTTGGATCTTTAAAATAGACCATCCCGGCGGTCATGGGCATGTAAAACTGCTTGTGGCAGTCAATGGTCACTGAATCAGCCCGTTGTATCCCTTCTAGAAGGTGGCAATACCTCTCAGACAATAGAACCGGTCCGCCCCAAGCCGCATCTACATGGAAATGAATCCCTTCTTGCTCACAGATATCAGCAAGCTTGGGCAGAGGATCAATGACGCCGGTTTCTGTGGCACCGGCAATGCCAATCAATGCTGCAATTTTAGTACGTCCGTCCTTTTTGATCGCCCGGATGGTCTGATTCAGCTTGTCTAAATCAATAGAACGGTTTTCGTCCACATCCAGGGCAATGACGTTCTGGTTGCCTATGCCTAAAATACCGCCTGCTTTACGCAGAGAAAAATGCCCACGTTTAGAAACAAGAATGACCACCCGGTCTGTGTCATGGGCACGCATGGCTTCAAAGAAACCGTTTTCTTCAATACCTGTGAAATCGCCTTTGGGGGGAAACAACCTGTTCCTGGCTACCCACAAGGCTGTTATATTGGCAGATGTTCCGCCGGTGGTAAAAGAGCCTAATGCAGTACGTGTGTTTTGCACATGTTTCTGGTAAAAGCTTTTTTCCCTTTGATAGATCATCCGGTGCATTTTGGCCAGGACTTGTTTTTCAAGTACGGAAAGCACCTTTGAGGTTTCCAGTTTGATTACGTTCTGGTTCAGTGCGGCGGAGATTGCTTTGAGATGGACCATGAAAAAGGGAATGGCAGATGTCATGTGGCCGATAAAGTATGGAGAGGCAACATTCACGGCTCTTGGTGCTATGTCTGTAATGATATCTTCAATTACGTCTGCCAGTTTTTTCTGGGGTTCGCGGTTAATCCTCACCTCTGTGTAATGCTTTGCCAATTCTGCTAGGCTGATTTCTTCGGTAACCCCAACGTGCTTGTTAAGAAAATCATGGAGGCCGAAAAGGATTTGTTCCATGTATTTGATCAGGGTTTTTTTGCTGTTCTCATCTTCAGGACGGATAAAAACCCTGTGAAGGGTCTGCCAGTCAGCGATGAGTTCCTGGGAGAGTCCCTGTTCGCAGGTTTGTCCCGATGCTGTATCCGGATACTGACGGGGTGAGGGGGGGGTATCCATTTGAATGTCTCTTAACCTTTAATATTAAAAGTTCAATCATGCTCCTGTAGGGCACCAATGTCAACCTCAGCCGGTTGTGAACCAAAAAGCCCTTGAAAACCGCCTGAAAGTATGGCAGGTCTACCCTAAAAAAAGGAGAAAATCAAATGGAACTTCACGTCAATGATATTTTAACCCGGGTGACCCGGTATAACCTTATCCGTAACGGCAGAATGATCTATATTGATCTTCACAAGAAAGTTCAGGGGCAACTTGCAGGAGATTTTATTGCTGTACCTAACTTGGTGAACATCATTGCAACTTCAGAACACCAGGGTGCCGGTAATACAGAGGAAGAGGCATTGGAAGACTGCCTTAAAAAAATAAAAGGACTTAACCTGGAGGATCTGTTCCCGGCAACGGTCCCTCCGGCAAAATCTTCGGACGAACCTGCCAAACCCAAAGCCAAAGAGTAAACGTTTTTTATACTTGTCCTTTGGGCTGGTTATCAAAAAAACACTTTATCGAATAATAAAAGCCTGCTGCAGGAATTCCTGTCAGCAGGCTTAAATTTTACAACACTCTTAAATTGGTTATCAGGCTTGGGATGCTCCCATTTCAAAACCAAGATTAAGGGCTTTTTTGTTCATTTCCATAAAGTCCTTGGGAATAGTTGTTTCAAGAACCTTAATAATGGAAT
>JAKSAU010000191.1 GCA_022361535.1 Desulfobacterales bacterium | reverse complement strand
TTGATACCAGCGGACACCTGTTGATGAAAGAGCAGGTGGCATACCCGCCTTATGTTTCACCTGGCCCCGGACTTGCTGAACAGGACCCGGATGTTTATTGGAACGGATTGATACAGGCATGCCGGCAGCTCAAAGAAAAAGAACCTGAATTGATGGGTTTGGTGTCCGGGGTCGGTATCACCACCCAGCGGGCGACAATGATCAATGTAGACCGGCAGGGGCAGGTGCTTCGCCCGGCCATTGTATGGCTGGACCAGCGGGCAGCTTCCCCGGAATTTGCAACTTCCGGGTTGCTGGGCTTAGGGGTAAAACTTGCCCGGCTTAAAGACCGACTCATGGAGGCCCAGGCCCAGGCAAAATGTAATTGGATCCGTCAGAATCAACCCCAGATATGGGCGGATACCCATAAGTATCTCCAGGTGTCCGGGTATTTGAACTTCAAGCTCACAGGGTTGTTTGTTGATTCTGTAGCCTCCCAGATCGGCCACCTGCCTTTTGATTATAAGAAACAGGCTTGGGCAGGTCCCCTGGGTCTGACGCGAAAACTTTTTCCCATTGAGGCAGAAAAATTGCCAGATTTGGTAAGCCCGGGAACTGTTATAGGAAGGGTGACCAAGGCAGCTGCAGATCATACAGGCCTTCCTTTTAATATCCCTGTTATAGCATGCGGATCGGACAAGGGATGTGAAACCTTAGGTTCCGGGGTGGTAGACCAGACCATGGTTTCACTCAGTTTTGGCACCACAGCTACGGTCCAGACCACTTCCCAACGATATTTTGAAGCCATTCCCCTGATGCCGCCGTATCCTGCACCAGTACCCGGATGCTATAACCCGGAAGTTGAGATTTTCAGGGGGTTCTGGATGATTTCCTGGTTTAAAAAGGAATTTGCACACAAAGAGGTGGAAACTGCTAAAACCATGGGAATTGCCCCGGAAGAACTTTTGAACCAGTGCCTGGACAGGACAGAACCCGGTGCCATGGGGTTGATCGTCCAGCCATATTGGGGGCCGGGCCTGGATCATCCCAATGCAAAAGGGGCCATGATCGGGTTCGGTGATGTGCACACCCGGGACCACATCTACAGGGCAGTCATAGAAGGGCTGGGGTTCGCCTTGAAAGAGGGTATGGAAAAAATCCAGACCAAAGGAAAGGTAACGGTTAACGCTGCTGCCCTTTCAGGCGGCGCCTCCCAAAGCGATGCCATATGCCAGATTGCAGCCGATATTTTTAATCTGCCAATGCATAGGGCGGCTACACACGAAACATCAGGTCTTGGGGCTGCCGTGCTCACTGCCGTTGGCGTTGGGGAGTATGAGACTATTCAGAGGGCAGCATCTCAAATGACCCGGCCGGCCGGAAAATTTATGCCAAATCCAAACCATGTCACTATTTACAAAAGGCTATACCGGGACGTTTACCAGAATATGTACCAAGCCTTGTCTCCGTTATACAAACAAATTCAAAAAATTACAGGATATCCAGCAAAATGACAAAAAACACCGGCAGTACACCTAAATGGATAGAAACACCTCCCGTCAAAGGATCGTTCCGTTCTGTTTTTAAATGGGGGGCGCCTGAGGCGTTTAAAAACCCAAGCACAGGGTTTTTGCGCGTTATTAAAAATGAACTGGGCCTGACGGATAAGGTATTTAACACGGCAATTCATACTGGAGATGAATCAGTACCGGAAGAGTTGCCTTTGGCTCTTGAACCGTCTGATATAAAGGCGATTGAGGATGTTGTGGGCGTTGAAAATGTCTCCCGGTCCGGTTATGACAGGCTCAAGTATACCAGCGGCAAGGCCATGGAAGACATAATGAAACTGCGCCTGGGCCAGGTATCGGATATCTGTGACCTTGTTGTTCATCCACAGGACAAGTCAGACGTCCAAAAAGTGGTGTCTGTCTGTCATGAACGAAAGATTCCTATTCATGTGTTTGGCGGCGGCAGTTCAGTCACCTTTGGCCTGGATTGCCCCAAAGGCGGGGTGACGCTGGTTATGTCCACACATATGAACCGGATGATCCAATTCAATGAAACAGATCAGACCATTACTGTAGAACCGGGGATGATGGGACCTGCTTATGAAGATCTGCTTAACCGGGCTCCGGAAACTTTAAAGGTTGAAAAACCGTATACCGGGGGGCATTTCCCTCAGAGTTTTGAGTTTTCGTCCGTGGGAGGATGGATCGCAGCTTTAGGATCGGGGCAGGCGTCTTCTTTATACGGGGATGCCGCTGACCTGGTCATTGCACAGGAATATGTGACCCCTTCAGGTACGTTTAAAACCCTGGATTACCCTGCTACGGCAACAGGCCCAAAGGTCAATGAGATCATGAAAGGGTCGGAAGGCTGTTTTGGTGTTCTTGTTTCTGTGACGTTAAAAGTGTTTGAGTATCTGCCGTCAAATACCCGTCAGTTTGCTTTTATGTTCCCGGATTTGGAATCCGCTGTCAGGGCAGGGCGGGAAATCAGCCAAGGACGGTTTGGCATGCCGGCTATATTCAGGATTTCCGATGCAGAAGAGACCGATGTGGCCATGCAGATGTACGGTCTTGATGAAGGCGTCCTTGATAAAATTCTAAAATTTAAAGGGTTAGTACCCGGCCGCCGCTGCCTGGTCATGGGGCAGGCCGAAGGGGAAAAAGGGTTTGCCGCAAATGTGGCAAAGATGATCAAAAAAACAGCCAAACGGCACAAGGGTATGTATCTGACCGGATATCCCATGAAAAAATGGTATCACGGCAGGTTTTCAGATCCTTATATGCGCGATGCCTTAAACGATTACGGGGTGCTTATCG
>JAKSAU010000387.1 GCA_022361535.1 Desulfobacterales bacterium | reverse complement strand
CTCAGGAAGTTAAAGTTGAATATGTTGATACTGAGTATTACACGCTATGGAGAGAGGGAGTGTTAAAATTTCAGGGAGAGAATCTTAGCCGGATTTTAAAAAGACTTGAAAGGTATTATAATATCTCGATACATTTCGACAATCCAATTCTGGGATCAATAAAGATCAGTGGTAAACTGAATTTAAAGGCTCAGAAAGCTGATGTCATAAAAAATATAGCTGATATAGCTGGAATAACAAGTATAAAAATAAATGATAAAGCCTATATGATTAAATAAAAAAACCGGAAAATGCACCATCATTTCCCGGTTCCTAAATAAATTTTTTCAGTTAGTAACCAAAAAAACAAATTTATGAAAAAAAAGTTGAAACTAAGCTTTCATGTGCATGAAAGCTTTAAACGATTTGTTCGTACTATGAAAACAACGGTATTACTTGTTTTGATTTGTGTTACTGGAGCTATGGCGGCTAATACTTATGCTCAGAATACCAAGTTGAGCATTAATGTAAAGAATACCGCTCTTAGGGATGTAATTCAAATCATCGAAGACCAAACTGAGTTTTATTTTTTGTACAAAGATGAAATTCTTGATGTATCAAGAGAAGTTAATCTAAATGTTAAAAATGCATCGATCAATGATGTACTGAAGCAGATATTACCTACTGATGAAGTTAATTATAGTCTAAGAGACAGACAAATTTTAATTTTAGATGTAAATAAAAGTGTTTCTCAAAATGTTGTGTTTCAAATCAAAAAGATTGTAGGAACGGTGACCGATTCTTCAGGCTCTCCTCTTCCCGGTGCAACGGTAGTTGTAAAAGGTACTACGCAGGGGACAGTTACAGGTGATGATGGAAGTTATGCGCTTTTTGACGTCGCTGAAGATGCAACACTCGTGTTTTCTTTTATCGGGATGAAAACCCAGGAAGTCTTTATCTCAGGTGAGACAGTTATCAATGTGGTCATGGTAGATGAAGCTATTGGAATTGAAGAAGTTGTTGCCGTTGGTTATGGTGTGCAGAAAAAAGTGAATGTTACCGGCTCTGTCGATGTTGTTGCAGGAGAAAAACTAGCAAACAGATCTGCTCAGAATGTATCACTACTTTTACAAGGAACTTCGCCAAATGTTGAAATCGTTAGGAATCTTCATGGTGGAGAACCAGGAGCCGAACAGCGGTGGCAGATCAGGGGGATAGGGTCAATTGAAGGAAACACTTCGCCACTGGTTTTGGTTGATGGAGTGGAGATGGATATTAATCTGATCGACCCTGAATCCATTGAAAATATTTCTGTTTTGAAGGATGCATCAGCCTCTGCAATTTACGGTTCGCGTGCTGCTTTTGGAGTTGTATTGGTTACAACCAAAAAAGGTAAAGTAGATCAGCCGATGCAAATACAATATAGCAATCTTTTAACATTTGCAATTCCAATATACGTGCCTGATATGTACGATTCTTACACTTATGCAATTGCATTCAATCAGGCGCGTGCTAACGCCGGTCTAACACCAACTTTCCCCGATGAACAAGTGGAAAGAATCAAGGGCTATATTGATGGTACTTACCCATTTGAATATGACCCGGATAACCCACCTACCAGCATATGGGGAGGAAGATGGCAAGGAAACTCTAATGTTAACTGG
>JAKSAU010000211.1 GCA_022361535.1 Desulfobacterales bacterium | reverse complement strand
GTTCCAACTCATCATTTCCGGCATTGGAAAATCCAGCTTCTTTCTCATGACAACTTCATAGCCTGTAACTACCCGAACCTCACTATCATCTTCAAATATGGTTTCAAAAGATTTTATATGTGGATCCATATTTGGGTTAACAACAATCCAATCCAGATCGTAATGGTAATAAGGGTTTGCATCAGCAGGAAGGTTTAATTCATTTCTCCAACGATTGCTAAAACTGCTCCAAAAAAATTCCCCTACAGGAATTCTGTCCGGCTCTTCATGTTTCGCCGACTTCCTTAATCTTTCTACTTTTTTAAGAGTCGATTCTTTTCGACTAATTGAATCTATCGCTTTTCCTTTAAAGTTGAACATGATAATTTTAATGAATTAATAAACCTCTTTGTAAAACAACGCAATAAAGATACAAGTAAGCTTATTCAATATTAATGAATATTCGGGCAGTTTTTTTGCACATATCCGACTTAATTAATATTTTAAACTCGTCAATTTTATCATTATGAATCCTTTATCAAATAGTTTCCCTTTCAGAATCCTGAATATTGAAAAAAACACTGTTGACCAATCCTGGAATTATAAAGATGTGTGCAGTCCTTTTTTCAGGATGTATCTTGTTGTTAATGGGAGAGGAGAAATTACGCATGAGGGAAAATCGCATATACTAACTCCCGGGAAACTAATATTAGTACCCAATTTCACCAATTGTAACTATTCATGTGATCGCAAATTAGAGATGATCTATGTACTTTTTTTTAATCAACTTCATAATGAAATAAGAATGTTCAATTACAATGACCGGGTTTTTGAAACCAATGCACTTAAAGAAGATGAAAATCTTCTGGAACGACTCATTGAATTACATCCGGACAAAGGATTATTAAATTACGATCCGAAAACATACGATAACTGGAATTATCTGGAACAACACAAAAGCAATGAGCAGTCAAAACCACTAAAAGAATCATTTGAAAGCCAGGGAATCTTGCTTCAGTTATTCTCCAGATTTTCACCGTTGGAAGTTGATATTTTTGATCATAGCGATGTTGCACTTAAAAGAATTTATTCTACTCTTAGATATATCAATGAAAATCTTGAGCAAAAATTATCGGTTGATATTCTGGCAAAAGAAATATGCCTTTCCCCGGATTATTTTTCCCGGCTTTTTTTAAAGGTCACCCAAAGCCGCCCTATAGAATATATCCAGCGCAAACGAGTTGAAAAAGCACAAATGCTTCTTGTTACTACAAATTATTCCCTTGAAGAAATAGCAGAGCTTACCGGCTTAAACAACTCTTCTTATTTAGCACGTCTTTTTAAAAGATATACCGGTAAATCGCCAGGGAAATACCGGTATTCAAAATTCGTATAAACCTGAATGTTTTACTAACGTGAGTTTCAGGGAGACAATATCCTGTACGTTATCAGATACCTGGGATTGTAAGAAAAAAGAAGCCCCTCGAAGAACCGGAAATCCGAATTCCCGAGAGAAAACAATAGAAAAACAATTTTATCCGACTGTATTCTACTGTTTTCAAAACCTTTTAGAATATCAACACAGCAGATACTCTTATCTCGAGTTAAAATTTTGCTAAGGTTTTGATATCACTACATCATTCTCTCTTTCTTTTGGGCTAACCTTTAAGCTTACAACTTCTCCGTCTTTCAATAGCACTTCTACAGTTGTGTTTTCGGGAGCATGTAGCTTAAAATCTACATCCCAATTTTTGGGCCATGCAGGGAATAAAACAATTTTGTCTCCAACAGTTTGCATTAACATTTCCTGCAATCCAATCAT
>JAKSAU010001032.1 GCA_022361535.1 Desulfobacterales bacterium | reverse complement strand
TTCGTCGATACTCCGGATTCTGCATTGCAGGCCTCGATAGACTAAGTAACCTTCATGCCTGGTTTGGCACCATCGTGCGGTTCCAGCAGGTAGATGTCTTCGCCACCGGGGCCGGCTGCGAGCACCATGCCTTCCGAGACACCGAACTTCATCTTGCGCGGCGCCAGGTTGGCGACCATCACCGTCAGCTTGCCTTCGAGGTCTTCCGGTTTGTAGGCCGACTTGATACCGGCGAACACGTTACGTGTCTCGCCGCCCAGGTCGAGCGTGAGGCGCAGCAGCTTGTCCGCACCCTCGACGTGTTCGGCCTTGGCGATACGCACGATGCGCAGGTCGAGCTTGGCGAAGTCGTCGTATTCGATGGTTGCGGCGATCGGGTCCTTGGCCAGTGGCGAATCGGCCGGCGTTCGACTGGTTGCCTTGGCCTCGGTCGCGAGGTCTTCCTTGGAGTCCTCGATCATCGCCGCGATCTTGTCCTTGTCGACCCGTGTCATCAGCGGTTTGAACTTGTTGATCGCATGATCGAGCAGCGGTTCGGCCTGCGAGTCCCACTGCATGGCTTCGATGTTCAGAAAGGCCTCGGTTTGTTCGGCCATGCGCGGCAACACGGGTTTGAGGTAGCCGATCAATACGCGGAACAGGTTGATGCCCTGGCTGCAGACCGCATGCAGTTCGGCATCGCGGCCTTCTTCTTTGGCGATGACCCAAGGGGCCTTGTCGTCGATGTATTGGTTGGCCAGATCGGCCAGCGCCATGATCTCACGCACTGCACGGCCGAATTCGCGTTTTTCGTACAAGTCGGCGATGTCGTCGCCGGCCTTGACGAAGGTATTGAACAACTCCGGCTGGTCGAGCGCGCCGCTGAGCTTGCCGTCGAAACGCTTTTTGATGAAGCCGGCGCAGCGGCTGGCGATATTGACCACCTTGCCGACCAAGTCTGAATTGACCCGTTGGGCGAAGTCGTCGAGATTTAGATCGAGATCGTCGACCCGCGAGCTGAGTTTGGCCGCGAAGTAGTAGCGCAGGTACTCCGGATCCAGATGCTTGAGAT
>JAKSAU010000755.1 GCA_022361535.1 Desulfobacterales bacterium | reverse complement strand
TTTTTTAGCTTTTGTATCGTCAAACCCCTCAACCACCACAGCACAATCTTCAAATATGTTTGCACTGTCTCCGGGTTTGAGTCGCTGATTGACAGCCTCGACATGAACATGGGGTAAAATGGCTTCAAGGTTCTTCTTAAGGCATTCTACTTTAGGCCTTCCTACCTGGCTTACAGAATAAAATTGACGGTTGAGATTTGATGTTTCAACACAATCAAAATCAACAATTTTGATTTGCTCAACCCCGGCTTGAACAAGGTGACGGGCTACATTGGAACCAATCCCGCCGGCACCTGCGATACCTATTTTCATCAGAATACCTCCCAGTCTTTAAATACAGGCTGGTATCCGCTTTGTCGGATCACCTGACTCACCTGGTCAACACTGCGGGTATCTGTAATCTCAAACTGTACAGTGGTTTCTTCACCTGTAACATCAGGGCTTCGCACGGCATATCCGCCCACATCGGTTTTGGACCCGGCTGAAAACCGGGTGGCCCCAAGGTGAATAAGCCGGTCCCGGAACTGGGCAGATTCCCGTGTTGAAACAGTAATACCAAGCCTTGGCATATAAAGCCGCCAAGCCAGCATAGTTTGGACAAAACCTGCATCTTCAAGATGATTTTTCGGAGCAATCCCGCCATCCGCACGGGTCATCCTTGGCAAGGACAGCGACACCTCAACATGGGGAAACTCTTTTTCAAGATACCTGGCATGCAAACCCGCCATAAATGCTTCTGCAGCAGGACTTCCAAGACCGAAAAGCGGACCGATATTCAGCGCCCTGAACCCTGCTTTTGCCCCCCGCTCAGGAGTGAGCAGCCTGAAATCATAATCGGACTTAGGGCCTCCCGGATGGACCTCGCGGTACAAGGACTGGTCATAGACTTCTTGATAAACCGTCAGAGAATCTGCCCCGGCCTTATTGAGTCTTGCATAATCTGCCTCTGCCATAGGAAACATTTCCAGCGAAACAGAAGAAAAATACCGGGTAAGCAAAGAGACCGCGCCTTCAAGATACGCCATAGGGGTTTTTGCAGGGGCTTCACCTGTCAGCACCAGAATATGGCGAATCCCCATGTCCGCAACAGCTTTTGCCTCTATCTCGATTTCATCCAGGCTCAATTTAGTTCGAGGAAACCCTGTGTCTTTATGAAATCCGCAATAGGTGCACTGATTGGAACAAAAATCAGAGATATACATGGGTGCATATAGGCTGATGGTTCTGCCAAAATACTGATGGGTCAGATCTCTTGCAACCTTTGCCATAGGTTCTAAATACTCTCTTGCTGCAGGAGACAAAAGGTTCAGAAGGTCAAACCTGTCCAGGCTGTTCATGTCTCCGGCCCTGTCCAGGCTGTTGATCACATCATTGGATGTCACGCCATTAAAATAGCCGTTAAAATCAAATGACTGGAATTCATTGGCTAAGGTTAAAAAAGACATGGCTTACTCCCTTAAAAATCCTGTCAAAGGCGATGATGCATGGGCCTTGTCCTTTTTTCCAGCCAACCCAGCCAGGTAAGCCATTCGTCCGGCCTCAACCGCCAAGGCAAATGCTTTTCCTGCACGTGCAGGGTCTTTTGCTGTTGCAATGGCGGTATTCACCAAAACGGCATCCGCCCCCATCTCCATGGCTTCTGCAGCCTGGGAGGGTTTTCCAATACCTGCATCCACTACAACGGGCAAGCGGCTGGTACGGATAATCCGTTGGATCATCTCTTTCATCTCCAACCCCCTGTTTGACCCAATGGGTGAGCCAAGGGGCATGACGGCTGCCGCACCTGCATCATAAAGCTGCCTTGAAATATTGATATCCGGCATCACATAAGGCAGAACAACAAACCCTTCTTTAGCAAGGATTTGTGATGCTTTTAGTGTCTCATGGTTATCCGGCAGCAGGTACTGCATATCCGTGATCACTTCTATTTTTATGAATTCACCGCACCCGGCTTCCCTTGCAATCCTGGCGATACGGACTGCTTCATCCGAAGTTCGTGCCCCGGACGTATTGGGCAAAAGCGTTACTGAATCAGGGATATTGGCCAGGATATTATCCTGTTCCTTTGCATCGGGGTCTACTCGTCGCAAAGCCACGGTTATCATCTGGGAACCGCTTGCCTCCAGCATAGGCTTAATAAGGGATTTGGACGCAAATTTCCCCGTTCCTGTGAAAAGCCGGCTGGAAAACTCTAAGCCTCCCAACCTCAATACATCTTCCATTAATCATCCTCCTCCCACAAAATTGAGCAGTTCAATCACATCCCCTTCACGCACAGGGGTTTGGCTCCAGCAGGATTGGCTGATAACAGATCCATTCTGCTCGATAACCAGGGATGAGGACGCAAGCTCCATACTGTCCACCAAGGCAGCAAGATCTGGTTGTTCTGTCCGGGTCTGCGACCCGTTTAAGGTAATGTTCATAATACCTCCGGTTAAAAAAAATGATTTACCGGGGATGAACTGAAAGGAAACTACAGGCAGGTTGGAATAATTCGTTTTATTTTTCCCATATACAAGGCACAACTATAATCTGAAACACAAAATGCACCAGAATACTTAGGTCAGATACATTAGGTTTTCAGGTTATTGCTGCAACGAAGTAGATGGGTGAATTCTTATTCAAGCTATTCACACTTTCCCTACGCCGGTACTAACCGTATCAGGTTCCAAGGGTTGAAGGTTTCCCTTCTCTCAGCTTAGGATCGCACCCCCAGTGAACTGCAGGACATTAACCTATTTAATTCTTTGTGTCAAACATACTCCTATCTTGATTCAAGGACATCACTCTAAAAACACCGGATCTGCCATCACGGAAAGGACTGCCGCATTTTTTCAGCGGTTTTTACAAATTACAATTCAAATATGAGTGATTACGCTTCGCCCAGGAGCGTGTTCTTAAAAAAATGCGCCTGATGTCCTTTCCGGGATGGCAGATCCTCAATGCTAGTTTTCGTGCGTTTGCCCCATATCTCCTTAAAGTGAATCGATTCAACTTTGGCATGTGTAGCTGTTGCCAAAATGTTTTCATTTTGGACATTAAACTGCCGGATCATTGGGCAAATCCAATCAGAATTTGCAATCCCTATAGGCTCGTTTGTCCCGAAAAAAGGCATCAGGCGTATTTTTGGAAAAAATACGGCAGCCGCTTTCGGGATAAACGAGCCGGGCCTTTATATATGTGATCACCTGGAATAACTGTCACACTAAAACCAAAAGCCACTATAGCTTAATGAAACCACCTATGAAGTTTGGAGAAACTAATTTTAATTGACACCCAAAACTTAATAAGATATATACGCGAAAATTATTACAAAAAATAACCAATATACAAGGAAATAAAATTGGCCCTTATTCATCCAACCCACCAATGCCCCCAACGAACAACCATTGCCACAAAAGTACTCCATCAGTTCTCAGAATCATTGGGTACTGCCATTGACGCCAAGGATCCTTGTACAAGCCTGCACTCGGAAGAAGTTGCCGAAGTTGCACATTTCATCGCTTTGGCCATGGGCCTGTCTGCATCAGAGGCTGATCTGATCCATGTTGCAGGTCATTTGCATGATATCGGGAAAATAGGCATACCTGATGCCGTGCTCATGAAGAAAACACCGCTTAATGAATCAGACTGGAAATATATACGGTGCCATCCGGATGTGGGTGCAGATATTTTAAGGCCGGTAGAGGCCCTTGCTGAAAGTGGAATCGTGGATATGGTAAGGTATCATCATGAACGATTTGACGGTAAAGGATACCCATGCGGCCTTGAAGGCGAAGCAATCCCTTTAGGAGCAAGAATCATAGCTCTGGCAGACACACTTTCTGCCATTCTTCAAAACCGCCCTTATCGTCCCGCTCAAGACTTTGAAGATGCGGTTGCGGAAATAATAAATTGTAGTGGAACACAGTTTGATCCGGATGTAGTATCGGCTTTTTTGAAAATTAAAAAAGAAGTATATTCGATGTTGCAATACCTTAACCCGGATAATCAGGGTGCGGCTTGAACAGATTTAAAAACTGACATTGGAGCAATAAAAACCCGCAGTAAGAATATAAAGAAACTGACTGCGGGGTAAAAATTAAACGCTATACGTGGCCGCCCAGAAACCCGGGAGCTTCATTCCTGGAATTTGACCAGGACATGCTTGGGGTTGAATCCTCAACGCTGTAGGGTTCGGACTCAAGGCAAACCTGCCTGCTTTCATAGGCTTCCTGGACAAGATCTTTGCACTCGCCCTCACACACACCACTTATATCTCTTGAAGGTATACTTGCCATTTTAATTACCTCATGTATTTGAATTCACAGCCGATTATTTCGGCCTTGATACAAAACAAAATAGCAACTCAAACAATGTTGGTCAAGGCTAGTGCGATTAATTACTTTTGAAAATATCAGGCACCAGAGCCTATAGAATATACTTGAATCGGTGTATCTTTGCCTTGTACCTTTACTTCAGGCATGGCAACAAACTCATATTGACCTTTTAGGACATCATACATCTCTTGGCTGACAAGGATATCTGTCTTGAACTGTTTGGACAACTCTTGAATTCTGGAAGCCATGTTTACGGTGTCCCCAATCAATGAATAAGTCGACCGATCAACATTCCCCACCTTGGCTGCCAACACCGGACCTGTGTGGATGCCCACTCCATGTGCCATTGTGGGAATTCCTTTTTCTAAAAAATCCCGGTTCAACCGGTCAAGGCGAACACGCATGTCCAGGGCTGTTTTTACAGCATCAGCCTCATGGCCTTTCCGGGCTAAAGGTGCACCGAAAACAGCTTCCACCTCATCTCCAATGAACTGTAGGATCAATCCGCCGTTCTTTTCTATTGCTTGTGAAATTTCATTGAAATAAGAGTTAAGCATATAGATCAAGTCTTTAGCCGGGGTTACTGCCACAAGTGGGGTGAAATTCCTCAAGTCCGCAAATAGTATGGTGGCCTCTTTTCTTTCTCCATCCAAAGAAACCCGTCCGGACAAGATCTCGTCCCGGATTCTGGGATCTACATATTTCCCAAATGTGTCTTTTATCTGCTCCCGCTCCAAAAGCCCCTTGTTCATAGAATTGAGCATTTCACCGGCAAATCCGATTTCATCATTGGTATAGACTTTTGCTTTGTGGGAAAAATCTCCCTTTTTAACATGGCTCATTACACGGATTATTTCTGCCACAGGCCTTTGAAGATGATGAAGTACCAAAATGGATAAAACAATAGCGAAAACCATAAAAATGGCGGATTCTTTTACAATTGTATCTTCCAGACTGTTAAGGAGATTCAACAATGACATCTCATCCATTATCTGCATATTCCGATACCTGTGAATCGTTAGATGAATAAAAGATAACGGCACCAAAGATACAGCAAAAAGCAGTGCAATAAACCGTACCCGTAAACTAATCGATTTTACACCACTGACCTTGGACAGGTCCCCCTCGGGAAAAAACAACGGAATTCGGGTGTGCTGGGACACGTGCTCGACCCAGAAAAAGGCCAGGGTCACGGTAATAAGGCCACTTCCAAGACCAATGCGAATACCGCCGGGTGATCCTACATACCAAAACAGAAAAGAGCCCAGAGCCCATGCAACAGCATCAATGATAACAATAAAATAGGGTTCATTGAGCACGCGTCGCCGGGCTTTTTCCAGAATCGCAGGCTCTGGTGTTTTCCCTTGGTGAAACAAGTTCAGACTCTGCCTGATTGATTTTTCATACCAAATGGTAAGTGACGAAAGGATAATTGCACAGGCTGCTCCGTAAGAGATATCCAAATAATAGACCATGACCATGATCTGTTCAGAGGCATTGCCAGCCCTATTCATGAAAAACACATTGGTCATCCAGTCCCCAATGAGCAGGGCAAGTGCATTGCCAATCAGTACCTCATTGGCAACATACCACTTGTAATATTTGCTTTTTATCCGTTCGGTCTGGTTCATATCCCCTGAAATATTGACTAATTACTGAAATTTGTAAAGAAGTTCATATAAAAAGATTGACCGAAAAGCAAAACAGGTTTAATTTATGCACCGAAATTTAATGTCAGATTTCCGGCATACGGAACACGGTGAAACTCCGTGACGGTCCCGCCGCTGTAATGGGAAATATCTGACCTGCAGTGCCACTGGTTTTCCGGGAAGGTGCAGGCCGGATTTAAAGCCCTTAAGTCAGAAGACGAGCTGGTTATCTTTTGTTTTGCAGAACTCAATGGTAAAGGGTTTTGCAGGATTTACGTCCTGCTTCCCTTGCTTTATTGGTTTGCAGGGCAAGTATAGCGAGGAAACTATAATGACAACCCAGCTCGAATATGCCCGCCAGGGCAAACTCACCAAAGAAATGACATTTGTTGCGGAAACCGAAGGCCTTTCCACAGATTTTATTTTGGATAAGGTCGCAAAAGGTGAGATTGTTATTCCCTGTAATCCCAACCGCCCAAACCAGAAAATAACCGGTATCGGTACCGGCCTGCGCACCAAAGTAAATGCGTCCATTGGTACCTCCTCTGATATTTGTGACATTGACCAGGAGATAGCAAAAGCCAAAGCTGCCCAGGAAGAAGGAGCAGATACTCTCATGGAATTGTCTGCAGCAGGCGACATGGATGCCATCCGCCGTTCTGTCCTGGACAACACTGACCTTGCCGTGGGCAATGTTCCCCTTTACCAGGCATTCAAGGAAACCATTAAAAAGTATAAAAATCCGGCCAAGTTAGACCCTGAATATCTGTTTGACCTCATTGAAAAGCAGCTGGAAGACGGTTTGAGCTTTATGGCCATCCACTGCGGCATCAACCTGTATACCATTGAACGGTTAAGAAAACAGGGGTTCCGTTATGGTGGACTTGCTTCCAAAGGAGGCACCTACATGGTGGCCTGGATGGATATCAACCAGAAGGAAAACCCCCTTTATGAACAGTTTGACAGGGTCTGCACCCTTATGAAAAAATATGATGCTGTTCTTTCTCTAGGTAACGGTATCCGCGCAGGCGCCATCCATGACAGCCATGACCGTGCCCAGATGGCAGAGATGATTATCAACTGCGAACTGGCTGAAATCGGACGGGAAATGGGCTGCCAGATGATGGTTGAAGGCCCGGGCCATGTACCATTGGATGAGATTGAGGGCAACATCATGCTGGAAAAGCGGATGTCCGGTAATGCACCGTATTATGTTCTGGGCCCCATCCCATGTGATACCGGAGCCGGTTATGACCATATTACTGCAGCCATTGGAGCCGCATCTTCTGCCCGTTATGGCGCAGACTTGATTTGTTACATTACACCGGCTGAACACTTGGCCCT
>JAKSAU010001016.1 GCA_022361535.1 Desulfobacterales bacterium | reverse complement strand
CCAGGCTGCTCAAATCCTTTGCTTACAGCTTCAAGTTCAAGACTCATAGAGCCTCCATGATATATGGGAATACAAGACGGGCAATCACTTCGTGCCCCCTGGCATTAGGATGGATACCATCTGCCTGGTTCAGTTCCGGGTGGCCTGCCACACCGTCCAGAAGAAAAGGCAGCAGAGTGATGCCATGTTTTACAGACAGGGTGGGGAATACTTGACGAAAATCCCTTGTATATTTTTCCCCATAATTGGGAGGAACCTCCATACCACATAAGATAACCTTTAGCCCTTTCTCTTTTGCAAGGCTGATGGCTTTGTCCAGATTTTTTTCCATCTGCGCCACTGGCAATCCTCTGAGACCGTCATTGGCACCTAAAGCAAGTAGTACAAGATCAGGCTTTATCTTAAGATACCATTTGAGGCGTGAATAAGCTCCAGCACTTGTGGATCCTGATATGCCGCCGTTGATAATACGATATCCGTCTTTGCCGGATTTTATCAGCATTGTTTCTAAAAGGGACGGATAAGCTTGTTCGGGCAGCACACCTAACCCTGCTGTCAAAGAATCACCTATAATCAGGACAGTACCGGTATCTTTACTTTGGCCTGCCCGGACGTCTCCAGATTCCAATACCCATGCCGCACAAAAAGCCAAAACCCAAATAAGAAATATCTTCATACCCTTAATCATCCGGTAGATCCTTTCCAAACTGAGTTCACCCAATAAAGTCTTTGTTGAAAACATGAAACCATAATATGGGAACGTTGGTAACTTTTTCAAGGCAACAGACCTTCTTGCCATATCGGTTTTTGCGATTCAAAAGTGCAAATTTCGTAACTCAAGGTGCACATTTGGTAACTTTTGTTTTTCCAATCTGTGTTCTGCCCCTTAATTTATGAGCATTTCAGCGATTTATCTATTTGGTCTGCTATTTGCTAAGAGTCTCTACTAATCGATTTGATATGCATCTAGAATTAAAAAGCAAAAATGAATAGGAGTAAAAAATATTGAACTAAACAAAAAATAAATAACAGCCTTAGCGTATAGAAAAAGCCATACAACAGAATTTTGTGCAGATCTAAAATTAGTTTTAAAATTTAAATTACCAGCCAGCAATTACGTAGAATGAAGAATAGAAAAGTGGGGATACATTATGGAAATTGACTATCGAATCATCGAGTCGGACGATGATAAATTAAGGCTTTTTCAATT
>JAKSAU010000687.1 GCA_022361535.1 Desulfobacterales bacterium | reverse complement strand
TGACGGTCCAGGCCCAGATTATCGAGCTGTTCCGTCAGACCGTCCTGGAGCGGAACCTGGGGATGATCATGATTACCCATGACCTGGGCGTCATCGCCAATCTCTGCCACCGGGTGGCGGTCATGTACGCCGGTACCCTGGTGGAGATCGGCGACGTCAAGTCGGTTTTCCGTGAACCCGCCCATCCCTATACCAACGCCCTGCTCAACTGCATCCCCACCCTCGGCATGGCGGAAGATTCCCTGGAAGCCATCCCGGGCAACGTTCCCAGCGTCCGGACCTTTCCCAGGGGATGCCGGTATCACCCCCGCTGCCCAGAGGCCGTGTCCCTGTGCCGGGATATCCCGCCTGAAACCGTCGAGATCCGGCCCGGCGCCGAGGTCCGGTGCCACCAGTTTTCACCCCTGTGGAGGAAATCGTGATGAAACCCCTGGTTCAAGTCAGCCGTCTCTCCAAGTTCTTTCCTGTCACCGGGGGGCTGCTCCACCGGAAAATCGGCGAGGTCAAGGCGGTCAACGACCTCACCTTTGATATCCTCCGGGGAGAATCCTTAGGCGTCGTGGGTGAATCCGGATGCGGGAAATCCACCCTGGCACGCCTGATCCTGGGGCTGATCCGTCCTTCCCGGGGGGAGGTCCGGTTTGACGGCCAGGATATCCACGCCCTGGGGAAATCCGGGCTCCGCCGCCTCAGGAGGCGGATGCAGATGGTCTTCCAGGATCCCCATTCCGCCCTTGATCCCAGGAATTCCATCTTCCGGAGCCTGACCGGAGTGTTCGACATCCAGAAGGTGGACATCTCCCGGGAAAAACGCATTGAACGGATTTTCGAACTCCTGGAGATGGTGGGTCTGAAACCCGAGCACAGCCGGGCCTATCCCTATCAACTGTCCGGCGGGCAGAAACAGCGGGCCGTTATCGCCAGGGCTCTGGTGATGACGCCGGACTTCATCATCCTGGACGAGCCCACCGCAGCCCTGGACGTATCGGTGCAGGCACAGATCATCCTGCTGCTGCGCAGCCTCGGGGCCCGGTTCAACAT
>JAKSAU010000762.1 GCA_022361535.1 Desulfobacterales bacterium | reverse complement strand
TATAATGAAAATAAATAATATACTGCCTGTAGGGTAATTTACAGAAAAAGAGTAGATATATAAAATAACTCAAGCCGGGGGGATGAAAAATATTTTATGGGATATCAATAAGATTGCCCAGTCTATATTTTTATGTATGTTAATGATTGTATTGTCGAGGTTTTTATTTATTGATAAAATAACTCGAGGCTCATTTATCCTATTTGTAATACTTTCCCTTTTCATCTTTAAGTCTGCATATGCGCAGGAAGTTGCTTCTTCGTCGGGTAGCCACTTTTCATCTGACGACTTTCAGCTAAGCTGGACAATTGGTGAGCCGGTTATAGAAACCAGTAATTCAGATAACATGAAATTCACACAGGGAATGCATCAGTCCAAACTGATCGTAACATCGATTAAAGAAATTAAAGACCTTAAATTAGTAATCAAGGCCTATCCAAATCCGGCAACAGACTATGTACATGTGGAAGTAGATAGTCCCAGGAACGAGAGGTTAAGTTATTCACTATTCGGGATGAGCGGTGAGCTGATTTCGCAGGGTAATCTTGTGGATAACCTGGCAAAAGTAGGTATGGCCCAATATACTCCTTCCACTTATTTACTAATTATTAACAGTCAACACAAAGTGCTCAAGACATTTAAAATTATCAAGCAATACTGACCGATTTAATGTTTTCAGCAAAAGCGTGAAAAATGAATTTTGGAGAAACAGAAGTAAGGAGATAAAAACGTAAAAACGGGGACATGAAGAAAAAACTGATACTATTAATCGCATTATTTTTTCCCATAGTAACAGCAATTGCACAAGCACCTGCAGGTTTTAAATACCAGGCGGTCATACGTGATGCCTCCGGGAATGTACTGGCCAATGAACTTGTAACGGTTGATGTTGCCATTTTGCAGGGGAGTGAAGAAGGCCCTGAAGTATTTTCAGAAGTACATGACACCATTACCAACAGTTTTGGGCTGGTAAACCTAAACATAGGTTTTTCGAATCCAACAGATTTTGCTGTAATCAACTGGTCTTCAGTATCACATTACATCAGGATTAGTGTAAATGGTGAAATGATGGGTACGAGCCAACTGTTAAGTGTTCCTTACGCCATCTATGCCGGCTCTTCAGGAAGTGGGAACGGAAGTTCCGGAACAGACAATGATCCGGATCCATCAAACGAATTGCAGGATATTAGTCTTTCAGATACGGAATTATCGATCAGCGAGGGCTCTACGGTTGATTTAAAACCACTGTTAGTGAAATATGACAACCAAAAACTATCGGTCAACGGGCATATACTGTCTATTGAAGGAGGAAATTCGGTAACCCTTCCAGACCAGGTGAATGATGCCGATTCTGACCCAGACAATGAAATTCAGGATATAT
>JAKSAU010000652.1 GCA_022361535.1 Desulfobacterales bacterium | reverse complement strand
ATACAGCCAAAGAAGTGGAAGACGCAGAGATCTTCGGATAAACCGGTACCCTGAATCCCCAGGCCATGGACATGGACAAGATCATCTTGGCCACGGACTCCTCAATGGAATACTGGGTTTGGTGGGTCGGAGGCGAAGGCAGGCTCACACCCTGGGGGACACCACGGATGGCTGCAATCAGTTTGTTTACCTTGTGCCACATCAAAAGTCCGCCGTCACCGGGCTTGGCACCCTGGCCGTATTTGATCTCAATGGCACATGGGTCTTCTTTCATGTGAGGAATGGCATGGATGATTTCGTCCCAACCAAAATACCCGGAGGCAATCTGGAGGATGACATATTTAAGGAAGCGCGACCGAAGCAGTCTTGGAGGGCAGCCGCCTTCACCGGTACACATACGAACGGGCATACCCATTTCTTCATTAAGATACGCCACGCCCATCTGCAGGCCTTCCCACATGGTGGGAGACAGAGCCCCAAAAGACATACCACCGATAATCAGTGGATAGATTTCTCTTACCGGTGGAATCCATCCTCTTTCCTTAAGGCGCTTCATGTTTTCCCTTGGGGAGAGCACCCGGCCTAAAAGAGTGCGCATTTCAAATTCATGGCGGCCTGCATCCAGTGCAGGGTCCGTGAGCATGGAAATACGGGTGAACTTAATCCGGTCAAGCACAGAGCCTGATGCGTTTCTTCTGCCGCCTCTGCGCCTGGGAACACCCTGCTGGTTGATGTGAAATTTCATCCGGTCGAGGCCGGGATTTTTTGCGGGTTGTATGGCATCGTTGGGGCAGACCAGGGTACACATGGCACAACCGATACAGGCATTTTCCACACGGGTTTTCTGGTGGATGCCGTAAAAATTATCATACTCATTGGAATGCTGAGCATTTTTTGCAACAGATGTTTTGATAATCCGTTTCTGGAATACGTTTAATTCAATGGCCATAACCGGACATACCGCCGTACACTGGCCGCATAAGGTGCACCGGTCATTATTATACTGGATCTGCCAGGGCAGATCATTCAGGCTTAGAGAGGAAGGCTCAAGGCTTCTGTTTGACGACATATATTTACCTCCTGGCGTTCAGGGCTTACAATGGCTGTATCAAGGTGCATGGGTTGAATATCTTTTGTTTTATCCCGGTCCGGAATCACGGCATCCAGGCCGCATATCTCGCTGGAAAAGGCAAACATTCCATCTTTTCCACCGACCACGCCGGGTCTAAGTTTCTTCCTGTCCTGAACCATGAACATGGAATGGTCAGGCAAGGTACCAATGACACAGTTGGGGCCGTCTATGATTAAAGGACGGCAAGTCTTTTTCAAATGATGGAGAAACTCAAAATTCGGGTGATTTTCAAGATCATCCCTCTGCAATGGGGTAATGACGTGCTTGTATCCTTCAATACCCAGGCCCAGTTCTTCCATTGAATAATGCAGAATATGGGCAAAGACTTCGGAGTCAGACTGGTATCCGGCATATCCCGGGATATCACGGGACATGAGAAAGTCTTTAATTGGTATAAATGCAGTGTTTTCGCCATTGGTCATGGTGCAGTATCCCTTTATAAAGAAGGGATGGCAGGCATAAAGGTTGATAGCGTAGTTGGTGTTCTGCCGACCCTGCGCCATGATGATGCGGGCATGAAGTTCCTTTCTGTCCAGACCAAGGTATTCGCCCAGTTGCATGGGATCACCGATTTCTTTGATCATAATGGTATCCGGCCAGAAAGAATAAACGATCATATCTTTCTTTTCCTCACCCATTTCGCGGATTTTTAACCGGACATCCAAAAGACGGCTTGCCAATTCGTCCTGTTCAAGGCCATCCCATCCTTCTGGCAGTTCATATGCACGAATCAGATATACGTCTCGTCTGGGAATCCCTTCCACACCCGTCTTGGGAGGCTTTAAAGAGATTTTGTATTTGGTCATGAACCCTAGGTCCATCATAAAAAGGTCAAGGCGGCGAATGCCTTCTTCACTAAAGATCCCGGAAAGAATCGGGGCATCTTTCATCTCTTCAAAGGGGCCACCAAGGTCCTGGAGAAGCAGACCTACGCCGGAACCATCATGCCCTTCCTTCATTACATCAAGGGCTTTGATGGCCAACATAGGGGATACCGGGTCCTTGCTGGTAAGTGCAAACAGGCGACACATATATACACTCCTAAATCTTTGTAAACAATTCCCGCAAACAGCATTTTTCTCACCGTGCGGAACAGCCAAACGACTGTTGACAAAATTTCGAACTTTTAAGTCTAAAGATAGAGCAGGGCCCTGTCAATCATTATTTGTCGGGTTTCAAGGCAGTTAGATAAAAATGCAGAGGTGCGGGCTTGATGAAATTGTAGAATAAACTTAATAAAAATTAGGTTTTATTTATAAATACATAATTATGTTTTGTGGAATCATAAATATGCAAATTATTCTATGGTGAATCTTTTGCTGATATTTCAGTCTAAATTATTTTTGTTTAACTATGCTAAATTTTTTGTAGGAATAGAAAATCCTGCATTGGAATAGATTTTTGCTATTTTTTCTAAATCGGTTTCAAGGGTGTCGCCAGGATGAATTTTGCCCAGCCATCTTGTCCGTTTGGCATCGTTGTCCAGGTACCAGCAGATAATGGGGATGTCGGCTCCTTTTGCGATATACCAGAACCCGGTTTTAATGGTTGACACCTGTTTGCGGGTGCCTTCAGGAACAAGAGCCACTACCAGATTTTCACGCTTGTCAAATTCGTCGACCACACTGTCCACAAATCCGTGGGCCTTATCTCTTCGCACGGGGAGCCCGCCAAGACCTTTGAGGATTATTGACATGGGAAAAAAGAACCATGTGGATTTGACAAGAAGCCGTGCATTGACACGGGCAAGCTTTATATAAGTCAATGCACGTACAGTATCCATATTAGTGGTATGGGGAAATCCAATGACAACACATTTGTCATCCCAGTAAGGGGGCAACGGGTCATATGTCCAGCCCATGAGCCAGTACATCAGTTTCCCAACCAGGCTAAGAAGAGAAGGCAAAGGATTAATGGTGGCCACAGCCCCCTTCCTTTTTATTCTTTTTTCCCTGGCACAGGTCAAAGATATGGAACAGTTTTAGTTCGCCTTTCTCAAAAAGATCCAGGTTTTGTGCAACGGTATCAGCCCCTGCTGCATATACTTTTATATCATCCGCATGCAGACCGCGCTGGGAACCGTCTCCGATACATTTGGTCACGACTGCGTTTACTCCGGAATTTTTCTCTAAAAAACCTGCTTTACAGCTGGAATCGCCTTCTGCTTTTTTGTTTGGTACCACCTGGATATCCCGGGTGTCCAGGTCGACAATCATAAATTCCTTTGCCACACCAAAGTGGTCGTTCATCTGGCTGTCAAGCCCCTTATTTTCCTTAACAGGAAATGCTATTTTCATGGTTTCTCCGTTAAACAGATCATATCAATTCTTTATATTTCAAGCATCATACCTGAAAATTTGACAAATAATAAGGTTTTAATTTAAAGTTGCAAGGCTTGGGAACTCAGATAACCTCAAAAGCGCTGATCATCTAGAATTAGGTTATCGCATACGATATTTAGATTTTACTTGAAGTTAGCCTTGTGTTAAGATTTTTCTTAACTGATTGAACTCACCGCGAATTATTGCAAAACCTAAATAGTTTTTTTACAGGCAGCCGCCTTAAATTAAGGAGGGTCTATGGTAAAGCTTAAAATTGGGGCAAAAGTCAACATCCTGATTATCGCCGCATTGGTATTAGTGGGTGGTGTTTCTCTTATTTTCTCCATTTCCGCTTTAAAGGATGAAGGAGAAATGGCCATCAATGAATACAGCACTGACATGATGAACGAGAAACGTTCTCAGATCCGGGACCTTATCAATTCAGCCTATACCATTGCAAAAGAGCGTCTTGATGCCTCAATGGACAAAGAAGCAATCCGCAGAGAATTCGGGGACAGTGTTATGGCAGTGGTAAACCAAACCATTTCAGTATTTGAGGCCCAAAGCGAAGCCCCGGGCAGCATAGAAGACCAACAGGCTGCTGCTGTTAAAATTATAGACAAGATGCGCTGGGGAATGGACGGCAAAGGATACTTCTGGATCCAGGATACCGATGGGATCATGGTGCATCATCCCATCAAGCCGTCTTTAAATGGAAAACAACTGCTGGGAATGAAGGATCCTGACGGTAAATTGTTTTTTAAAGAAATGGATGAGATTGCAGAGCGCGACGGGGGTGGTTTCGTTGATTATAAATGGCCCAAGCCCGGATTTGAAGAGCCCCAGGATAAAATATCCTATGTAAAACTGTTCAAACCCTGGAACTGGATTATTGGAACCGGGGTCTATCTTGAAAACACTGAAGAAAAAGCCAAAAAGAATGCCTTAAGAAGTATCGGGTCCATCCGCTATGGTGAAAAAGGGACAGGGTATTTCTTTATCTACGATTCTAAGGGAACCTGTATTCTTTTGCCTCCCAAACCGGAAAGGGTCGGTAAAAACTATTGGGACCTCCAGGATAAAAAGGGGAATTATCTACTCAGAGATATCATAAAAGCCGGAGACAGCAGTCCCCAGGGTGGTTTCTCTTCATATTACTTCCCAAAGCCCGGCTCTGATATCCCGCTGGCTAAAACTGCCTTTACAAGAAAAGTCAGCGAATGGGATTGGTATATTGGCACAGGCGTATATACAGATGATATTGATGCTGTCGTTGCTGCAAAACGTGAGGAAATAAACAGTTTTGTGGCCGGAGCCATAATGAAAACCGCAACTGCAATTGTGATTATTATGGTACTGTCCATTGTGATTTCCTATTTTGTGATTGCAAAAGGAGTCGTTGGTCCCATAAGAAGCATTATTGATATGCTCAAGGATATTGCTCATGGTGAAGGAGATTTGACCAAACGGATTATAGATACATCAGGGGACGAAACCCAGGAGCTGGCCGAATATTTTAATTTGTTCATTGAAAATGTTCAGACAATGATTGCCAAGATAAAGGGTAATACTGAGGAGTTGACATCTTCCTCATCAGATTTAGCCCAGATTTCAGATCAGATGAATTCTGCAGCCCGGGAAACATCTGAACGTTCCAACTCCGTGTCTGCGGCATCCGAAGAAATGAGCACCAATATGGGGTCCATGGCTGCAGCCATGGAGGAGGCTTCTACCAATATCAATATGGTTTCGGCAGCGGCTGAGGAAATGACGTCCACAATTAGCGAGATCGCTCAGAATGCTGAAAAAGCGCGCGATATTACCACCGGTGCGGTAGAACAGGCTAAACATGCCAGCACCCAGGTAGATGAACTGGGCGGGGCTGCCAGGGAAATTTTTACTGTTGTTGAGACCATCACCGATATTTCATCCCAGGTCAACCTTTTAGCCCTCAATGCCACTATTGAAGCGGCAAGGGCTGGTGAAGCAGGTAAAGGGTTTGCCGTTGTGGCAAATGAGATAAAAGATCTTGCGGCCCAGACAGCTGATGCCTCAAGTCAGATCAAAGAACGAGTTGCCGGCATCCAGACTTCTACAGATGGAACCACAGCTGAGATTGCTTCAATTACCAAAGTAGTTGGAGATATCAATGAAATCGTTTCAACCATAGCAGCTGCTGTAGAGGAGCAATCTGCAACAACCGGTGAGATTGCAGAGAATGTTTCCCAGGCCTCTATGGGTATTTCAGAGGTAAATGAAAATATTGCCCAGGGATCTGCTGCCTCCCAGGGGGTCACAAGTGATGTGGCAGACGTAACAAGTGCTGCAATTCAAATTGCCGACTCCAGCCAACAGGTAAAAGAAAAGGCTGGAGGCCTTTCAGGAATGGCTGCCACCTTGTCAGAAATGATGGGTAAGTTCAAAGTTTAGTAGAAGACGTCCTTCATACTAATTATATTTCTGCCCGGTTCAATCAAGCCGGGTAGAAATATATCTTGACAAAAATAAGCGGTTGCTTAAAAATCCTCTCTTATGACTGCATGGAGGGGGATATGCTATGATTGAGCACCGTTGGGCCAGGTTCATCCTTACCTCAGTGATTATTGTCTGTTTGATCCCTACAGCTGGACTCTCCAGGCAAACCCCATTTGTTATTCCATCCGAATTAAACAAGGTAACTCTGAATCCGTATCTATACGTTTTTGAAGACTCTTCAGGCTTGTTGGAAATTGATGACATCCTGAAAATTGATGCCAGAGATGGTTTTTCCCCTATTCCTGATGATAAGGGCTTTGGCTATTCACCTTCTTCTTTCTGGTTTAAGCTGGTTGTTAAGTATTCAGGATCCGGGCCAAAGTCCTGGGTTGTGGAGTACCCTTATGCTCCTGCCGATCATGTAGAGTTGTTTTTACCCCAAAAACAAGGCTTTTCTTCGGTCAGGGGTGGAGATCGGTACGCATATGAATTCCGGCCCATACAATTTAGAACCTTGGCTGTACCCATGACGCTTTTACCCGGAGAAAATGTCGTATATCTTAACATCCGGTCCAGTGGCGCCATTGTACTTTCCCTTAAAGGTTGGTCCAATCAATCATTTGAACGCTATAGCCAACTGGATATGGCTTTAAATTGGTTTTTTTTCGGAATCATGGCTTCAACTCTGGTTTACTGCCTTTTTATTTTCCTGAGTATGCGGGAGCATGTTTTTTTATGGCTTGGAACATTTGTTTTTGGAACGTCAATAATGATTCTTGCCCATACTGGTATCGGACACCAGTATTTTTGGCCCGGGTCGGGTGATCTCTCAAATATCCTTCACCCTTTGGGCGGGTTTATTGGGCTTGTTGGGGCAATGCTTTTTTCACGTCTTTTTTTGCACACCCCGGGCTATTCTCCTTTTTTTGACCGGCTGTTCAAATACCTGACGGCACTTGGGTTTGGCATGATTGTCTTGCTTCTTGTTGTACCTTATGCGCTTATGACCCAGGCTCTATTGGTTCTCGTCGGTATATCCGTATCTGCTATGATTGCGTGCGGGGTGCTTTTGCAATGTAAAAAGGTTCGTCAGGCAAGGTTCTATCTTCTTGCATGGACACCATTTGCCATAAGTGCCTTGATTGTGGTTGGTAAATCTTACGGAATACTTGAACGTAATTTGCTTTCAGATTCAACCATTCAGATTTCAACGTCCATTGTCACTTTTTTGTTTTCATTTGGCCTGATGGATAAAATCAACAATCTTAGGATAGGGCGGGAAAGAGCCTTAAGACGGGTCCACGAGTCCGAAAGAAAATACCGGATGTTGGCCAATAATGTCAAAGATGTGATCTGGATACTGGACTTGTCCACTTACCGGATCACCTATATTACCCCCTCTGTTAAGGACATGATGGGATACACCCCAACCGAAGCCAAGACGATGTTTTCATTTGATCAAATGCTACCACCGGAGCATTCGCAAAAGGCCAAAAGGGCGATACAATGGAGAAAGAAAAAGGAAGGGAAAATATCCAATCGCAACCCCAAAGGATTCACCATTGAACTTGAGATGTTTCATAAGGATAAGCGCAGAATATGGACGGAAACCACATCAAATTTCCTGAATGACCGGACCGGCAACATTGTGGAAATGATCGGTGTAACCCGTGATATTACTGCCAGAAAAATTGCAGAAAAAGAGAAAAAAGCCCTTGAATTCAAACTGAACCAATCAGGAAAACTTGAAGCCATGGGTACTCTGGCAGGTGGAATTGCCCATGACATGAATAATATCTTGTCTGCAATTTTAGGATATACGGAATTGTCCATAACCTCT
>JAKSAU010000403.1 GCA_022361535.1 Desulfobacterales bacterium | reverse complement strand
GCAGTTGCCATTGTTACCATTCATAAAAGTAAAGGACTTGAATATCCTATTGTGTTTTTGCCTTATCTGTGGGCCGGCACCCGCAGCATCGACAAGAGTGGCCCGGCTGTTTTTCATGACCCGTTAAACCAGGATGAACTTGTCCTGGACCTGGGATCGGATAATATTGACCAGGCAAGGGAGCTTATGGCCCTGGAGCAGGAAACTGAAGAAATGCGATTGCTTTATGTGGCTTTGACCCGGGCATCAGCCATGTGCCGTATTTACTGGGGCGGATTTGCAGGGGCAGACCGATCAGCCTTAGGCCAGCTTTTGCACCCCTCAGGCTGCAAAGAAGATGTAGCCATGGTCCAAGATCTGGAAAAGCTTTGTGACCAAGTACCGGGTTGTATTGAAGTTGTGGTGCCTGCTGCCGACCGCGCAACGGATAAGTTTTCACAATCTGATGAAAACTTGATCCAGTCTCTTGCACCAAGGGTTCTGAGGCGAAAGGTTATGTCAAATTGGCGTATCTCAAGCTACTCAGCCCTGATCTCAGGCCAGAATGTTCACTTTGAAGAGAATCAAACTCCTGAAAACTGGGAACCTGAGCCTCAAACCACGTTGCTGGATCAAATCGGTGATGATGAACCCGTTTTACTGGAGGCTTTTCCAAAAGGTGCCAGGGCAGGGGATTTTTTCCACGGGGTTTTAGAAGACATAGATTTTCCAGATCAAACAACTATTGAGCCTGCAGTGAACCGTAACCTGGACCGGTTTGGTTTGGCAGGAACCGGATCTGAAAACTTAATCTGCAATGCAGTCAAAGATATCATAACCTCATCTTTAAACCCCGGGGATGGAACAGGATTTCGTTTGGCAGACATCACCCAAGAGAATAGGTTTACCGAGCTTGAATTCAGTTTTAGCTTGGATCAGTTTAATTACAGGGAAATGGCAGGTTTGTTTTCAGGATTTAAAGAAACCGCAGATTATGCAGTCCGCTTGTCAGGAATGGATATACCGGTATTCAAAGGATTTTTAAAAGGATTTATTGATCTTGTGGTCCGCCATGATGATAAATGGTATATCCTGGATTACAAGTCCAACTATCTGGGACCTGAATACAAGGATTATCAAGGGCAGTCAGTAAATGAGGCCATGGTCTCCCATGACTATATCCTTCAATATCATTTGTATCTTGCCGCTTTAGACAGGTATCTTGCTTTTCGTATGCCCCGCTATGATTACAATGTCCATTTTGGGGGCGTTTTTTACCTGTTTATAAGGGGCATGAGACCTGATTTGGATACAGGTATATATTATCACAAGCCTTCAAGTTTATTTATGGATAAATTGCGTAAGACCCTATAAGGCATTTGGATTATACAACCAAACGTAAAGCATATTCTATTTGTAGAAATCCGGATTGAATCTGACATACGGTGTCAGAGTTCTGATTCAATGTAACCACAAGATATTGTATTAGTATGCAGGTGCCAATCCTGAGCTTTTATACATAAATACAAGCCTTTGCATCACTCATATCGTTCAATAAAAAGAAGGAATAATTTATCCATATCTATTTTTAACTCATAGACCTTCTATTCACAGGGAGCCGAGTGATAGAATTTGCTCCTTTTCCAAGTTCTGAAAACACTGTAAGAATTCCTTTCTGGTATTCAGTAATTATAAAATACGATACCGAGTTCGGGCTTGGCTTTTAAGTAGTCCACACATGAACTTACTTTGGGACGAAAAAGTGAGGTAAGAAACATCAGAAAATGATTGGTGATTATAAGCGACGTTTAGCCGTCGAGAATGGTTTCCAGGCTCTATTTAATATTTTCTCCCTACTTAAGCTGCAGAATTCTTGCTGTCTGAGGTTTGATGGATAGTTTTTACAAATTTTTGGCCGCACTTCATACACACTACAATAATAGCTACCATTGTGCTCATTTAAAAAATAACAATCTCCATTTTTTTTAAATTGTAAAAGGTAGCCTTCATATGCAACGCCTTTTGAATTTACGGGTATAACAAAGTGTAATCCTGTGAATAACTCTAAAGAATTGATTTCATTTTTAGATAATTTTATTAAAGGATAGTTTTTACAGCATTCAGCGCATTTTTTACACATTTTCATGGATATAATTTTTCAATTGGCTTTCAAAGTTTTAACCACATTAATCTCGACGAAAACGATGATTGATTTTCGCTGAAATAAAAAGACCCGGAACAATTTTCTGTTCAGGGTCTTTTATTTTTCAAGTCATCAAGTTGACTTTTTTGACTCAAATAAAACGGTTAACTAAATCACGGTTACATTTGCTGCAGCAGGGCCTTTGGGGCCGTCTTCAATGTCGAATGTAACACTATCCCCTTCATTGAGGGACTTAAACCCAACTGAGTTGATACCGGAGTGATGCACAAACACATCTTTTCCGCTGTCATGTTGTTCTATAAATCCAAAACCTTTTGTGTCGTTAAACCATTTTACGATACAAGTTGCCATGTCGGCATTCTCCTAAATAAAAAATAAAAATAAATCGCTTCTAACTTTTGGGAATAATCACAGATTTTGTGGGATATACACCTTAAGGAGGAAACTTAAGCACTTCAATTAGTGCAATAACAATACATCATACAGCAAAACAAAAAGGTGTCAAGAAAAAAGAATTTCATTTGTAATGTTGGCATTTTTTTTGCTAAATACATTTCTGGACTTCTTGTTGTTTTGGTTGATGTTTATTGCATAGTTAAATCAATAACTTATTCTGCTGGAGGTGTTTTGCGCATTAGTCTTTTATGTCTTGTTCTGGTTTGATATCGTCTAAAATGGACTGGTCATTCAATTTATTTGCTTGCAATCCTTATCAAATCATATATGCTTTAGCTGAAATCGGTTAGCATACATTTCAAAATAGAACAAAAAGATCGTCCTCAACTCATCTGTTTGTTTTCCTAACATATTATCTTATCGATAAATTTATGCTGATTGTTTGTAGGTGTAGGTCAGTATTTAAATACTGCTGACATATTTGGGCAACCTTACATTTGGGTGTCAGCATTCTCCACCGAGAAAACGTCTACTATTAGTACATATCAAGAAAATATTCCTGAAAGGAATAAAATGACAAGGAGAACGATTCAAAAGAGTAAGGGCTACAGCAAAAAGGAACTAGTCCGTTATAATAGAAAAAATTGATGCAGCCAAAATCCAAAGAGACCAGCGACTTAAGAAATCCAATACGTGCCAGGATGAGCAAACATATCAAAATAAAAAAACAATATATAGTTCCAATGATGATTGTGTGATCAAACGCATCAAACAAGAGTTTTTAACAAGGTGTTAATTGCGGATTAAAATCTTATCAATGCATAATAATTAAAAAAGGGTATCTAATTATGAAATCGAAGTCTTCCTACTTAAATGATTCTACTGATGAGAATAATAGTGAGTATCCTATCGATAGTTGTAATCATTTGATATCAACATCGTTAAGAGATTTATCCTCGCAGTATAAGAATTTAATGGCGAAACAAGTAGACAAAATTGACCTAAAAGACGAGTCTTTTGTTCATTCTGAAAAATGAACGAGATTATTTTCCGCTTGAATTCAAAGTCAACTTTTAATAGCACAAATCAACTTATAAGCAAGACAAGACTTGATTTTGTAAGGGATTTTCAAAAAACCGCTATTGAGGTCGCAGTTTTAATGGTGCCCGGCAATCATTTCGATCAATTCGGGCCTTATTAAATCAAGGTTTCGAAAATGAATTCATAGTGTGAGATTCTCTGGCTATAAATAATTAGTTTTTTATGACTTGCATTTGCTTGGGGGACGTGGTCCACAAGCATCACATACAACTGTTACTGTCGTTCCATTTTTGGGGATAGGAGCCCCATACCGACGGTAATACTCATCTAAAACCTGATGTATTTGTTTTTGTTCCATTTTAAAATAGTTCATTACCTCGAATGTGATATCTCTTGTCTGATCTTTATATATACTTTTAATGGTCGGATCTTTCATTGTCATCTCCCTTTCTGTGATAGCCGATTATTGCATTTTTTTGTAAAATATCAAATACATATAAAGTGGAAGATCAACTAAGGACAAAGGTAATTGGTAAACGACAATAGCATCAATACTTCATTGATGCTATTTGGCATAGCCCTAATTATTCTTTTTTGCAGCCGATCTTAATAATATCTCGGAGGGTAGTATGCCCCCCACCTACTGCCAATGATCTGTCTGCCGCAGGAAATCTTTTCGTCCAAGGACTCGATATCTGGGAAGGGGCCTGAGATGTTATTGATGCCGGTATAATTAGAAACAAGCAGGTAACTGTCATCATCTAAAACTATGCCTGCTCCTGTATGCAGCCCATCCCATGGATCCTCATCCCATTTTACACTTCGAATAAAGGTTTTGTATCCAGAACGACTTAACAAAAATTGTGTGAAGTACGCCGCATCTGTGCACTGGGCTCTTTTTTCAAAAAAAGTAAAATATACACCATTCGCTGGTGTTTTTCTAAAAAAGAGATATTTATTTATATAATAATTTATCAGCTCAGGAGAGTTGAGACGATCTGCAACGGTATAGAATAATTTCCAACGGGATCTTTGGATTGCATTTTCGATGGTGTTCCAGTCGCTGGTATCAAAAATCTCTTTTCTCTTTAAGTAATCATCCATTATGTAGCCCTGCAATTTCAGATCACTGTATTTTGCGGTCAACAGTAAATATTCATCTGCTTCTTCTTCGGACGTAATATTGTTTATTATGCCATGAATTTGAGAACCTATCATTGACCTGCATTCTCCATTCCAGGATCCGTCAAGAATATCCTTGAGAATATCAACATTACCGGAGCCGGAGATTCCTTTCTTCGGTGTTGAGTCTTTTTTTAAAGAGAGCAGTCTGGGGGAACAATAGCCATTTGTGTCCTTTATCTTTGTGAGATCAAGCCCCAGCAGGGAACCTGCTTGAGAAATTTTTTCATCCTCAATTATCCAGAATAAGGCTTGTAGCGGAGAACAGTATCGTCTACAGCCGGGAAGCCCGATAATATTCATATGCTGGAACAATTGATCAAAGTGATCTGGCGAGAAACGATAAATTTTCAACAAATTGTTCAGAGCTGGACTGCAGGCGGTTGAATTCAGTCGATGGATTTCAGGAAGTTTTGACAGTTCTTCTGCCAGATGGTGGTTTAATGAACTGATACAGGATAAAGTTTGACGAACGGAATCCATTGGTTCCTCAATTCGTTAAGTGTTAACAATTCGAACCCCCTTTGCAATTATCCTGAAACGCTTAAATCTGAGTGAAACCAAGAAGAGCCAATAAACGTTAAAGTCCGTTTATTGGCTCTTCTCTCATGTCATCAACGATTTATTTTTAAATGAGAAATCAAGTTGACTAAATCACAGTTACGTTTTTTGCTGACGGCCCTTTCTGACCCTCTTCAACATCAAAAGAGACGCGATCTCCTTCGTTGAGGGATTTGAATCCAGTGGAATTAATACCAGAGTGATGTACAAAGACATCTTTTCCACCGTCTTCCTGTTCAATAAATCCAAAGCCTTTTGAGTCGTTAAACCATTTTACGGTACCATTCGCCATATCGGCATTCTCCTAGATAAAGAAATAAATATAAATCGCTTCGAACTTTGAGGGGCAATCACATAATTGTATTTGGGATATACACCTTAAGGAGGAAACTTATGCACTTAAGATAGTGCAACACATAAAGAATATACAACACCAAAAAAATGTCAAGAAATTTCAATATTTTATCAGAATGGGTGTGTGACTGTTGAACGGATTAAACCCAAAGATTATTTTCTATGCCGTTTTTTCTCCTGAATACTAACCCATTTGCTGATGCGGCTGTAAACTTCAGGTGTTCTCAAATCAAATAAGTTGCAATTTCAATATATTAGTGTATCATGAATGGTCTATATTCAAGTAAAGGCACATTCCCTGTTAGAAAATTATCTTTCAGGTAGTCCTCGCTGACCACGTTGTCTGACAAACATCGTTCGTTACCGTTGAAGTTTTTACTAAAACTTAAACCGTGAAAACAGTTTGAAGATTTTGTTGGAAACGTATTCTGATTTTTTCTCCAAGGTTATGATTTCATAGCTTACCTCTTTTCACTGATTACAATTTACCTGTGGGTTGTATGTCCGTTGATCGATGTGGACCTGAACCGGATGAGCAATCCACTCAGAGGAGATTCAATGCGTTTCACCCAACTAAAATTTCACCCCGACATTCATTCGGGCATAGATGCTGCCGGATATACGGCTGCCACCCCCATCCAGCAGAAAGCAATTCCCCCCATACTTGAAAGAAAAGATGTGCTGGGTCTGGCCCAAACCGGTACCGGCAAGACCGCAGCCTTTGTCCTGCCTATTCTCCAGTACATAGTCAAGCAGTCTTCCGGGCGTGCTCATGATGCGCCAAAGGCATTGATTATGGCGCCGACGAGGGAGCTTGCCGAACAGATTCAAGAGAATATCAGGATACTGGCAGCTCACACCCCGGTTAAAAGCATGGCCATATATGGCGGTGTCGGAAAGAATCCCCAGATAAAAACGCTTCGCAGAGGTGTGGATATTATTGTTGCCTGCCCTGGCAGGCTCATAGACCTGCTCAATGGAAAGGTTTTGACACTTAAATCCGTCAGGACCCTGGTGCTGGATGAGGCAGACCAGATGCTGGATATGGGTTTTTTGCCGGATATCAAGCGCATTATTCGCCACTTGCCGGAAAACAGGCAATCACTTGTTTTTTCCGCCACAATGCCCAATGAGATACGCTCTCTGGTTAAAACGATTTTACACAGGCCGGTTAAAGTCCAAATAAATCATACAATTCCGGCCCCTCGGATTCATCACGGACGGATCAATGTCCAAAAAGAGAAGCGGACCACCCTGCTCAAAAAGCTGTTTTCAAAGAACGGTATGACCAGTACCCTTGTCTTTACCCGGACCAAACACAAGGCAAAAAGCCTGGCATTCCAATTGAAGAAATCAGGCTTCAACGCTGTCTCTCTCCAGGGAAATTTGTCCCAGAATCAGCGGCGCAGGGCTATGGATGGGTTTCGTAATGGTGATTTCAAAATTCTTGTGGCAACGGATATCGCAGCCAGGGGGATTGATGTCTCTGGAGTTTCCCATGTGATCAACTATGATCTACCTGACACGGTTGAAACCTATATCCACCGGACCGGACGAACCGGTAGGGCAGACAACACAGGTCAGGCTTATACCTTTGTCTCTGCAGCAGATGGCAAAATGATCGGTATGATTGAAAAAGCCCTGGGGAAAAAAATGAAGGATCAATCAAATCTGTAGGCTGATTGATAACGCTCGCTAAGGAGGCAGTGCATGGCGGTAAAGAATAAGTACACCTTTGAAAAACGCCAAAAAGAACTGGCAAAAAAAAAGAAAAAAGAAGAAAAAAAACGGCGCAGGCTAGAGAAGAAAAATCTGACGAAAAAAGAATCTGATGCCCATTTAGATCCGGCGGAATAGGAATTCTTCATGAGAGGCGTCCGGGTTCGCTATACGACATTGGAAGTCGGGGATATGGATATTCATATCCGTATGCTCCGGGATACGCGTCAGTTTAATGATTCTGACGGTGCGGCCAAGTTGCTTGGGATATCATCTGCAGCCTGGCCGATGTTCGGCGTTATCTGGCCTTCAGGTGAGGTGCTTGCTCGTCTGATGCTGGATTACCAGGTTAAAGGCATGCGCGTATTGGAGGTGGGGTGCGGGATTGCCTTGGCCAGTCTGGTTCTGAACCAACGGTCAGCCGATATTACAGCAACGGATCACCACCCTGAGACGGAACGGTTTCTGAATTACAATACAGGACTGAATAAGGGGCGAACCATTCCCTTTGTCCGGACCGGATGGGCGCATTCCACTACGGATGAACTTGGAACTTTCGACCTTATCATCGGCTCTGACCTGCTTTATGAAGATGAGCATACTCATCTTCTGTCCGAATTCATAAATCAGCACGGTCGACGCCGGTGCAAAGTTGTCATTGTGGATCCCGGGCGGGGATTTCATGCAAAATTCAGTAGAAAAATGGTCGATCTGGGATTTTCCCATTCTCAGGAGAAGCCTGAGAACACAGACTTTTTGTGCAAAAGCTTTAAGGGCTGGATTTTGACCTATTCCCGATAATTTGATTGGTAGAACGGAAAGGATGTGTGGATGAATATTTATGTGGGTAATTTTACGGAACAGATGACTGAGAACGCTTTAAGGGAGATGTTTGAAGCCTTTGGCATGGTGGAGAGCGTTAAAATTATAAAAGATAGATTCAGCGGGCGTTCAAAGTGTTTCGGGTTTGTAGAAATGCCAAATAATTCAGAGGCAGATAAGGCCATCAAGGCACTGAACGGAAATATGATTAATAAAAAACCCATTAAAATTAACCATGCTGATTCAGGGGCCAAGAAAAAGAAAAAGACCTATCGAAAAAAAAGAAGATACTGAATTGAGGGCAGGAGGATTTCAATGAAGTCCATTGGTGTTCATCCGTAATGAAATACCAGTTTGTTGAAAAATTCGGGCTGACCTAAAGCCCCATACTAAGGTGCCCCTAATTAATTAAGGATGTACAAAAGTCAAATTTAAGTACATACGAATCAGAAGGATGTAATCAATCTGAATTAGTAAATATAAAGTTAGCTTTTTGTCTATCATTGATGTCCTAATACAGAAACTCTGAGACCTCCCCATATATTGTATATATATTATGATTAGAATTTTGGATTTAAATTGAAATTTTTTGAAAAGGATCGTCAAGACTAAAAAGCGGCTACAAGCTCAAATGTTATGACGCTTTTAACAATTTGCCAGAAAGTTAACGGTTTCTTTTGTAGAAGTAAATGACAACTAAAAGTTTGGCTTTTTCGTCACCGATGCTTTTGCCTACATGTGGGATAATAGAATCAAAGTAGATGTTGTCTCCTT
>JAKSAU010000158.1 GCA_022361535.1 Desulfobacterales bacterium | reverse complement strand
GATTTTAGCTACAAAGGTAGTGTGTGGGCACCGGAAGAGAATTCATCATGGTCATGTAAGGACATGAGCTTAACATTATACTCTGACCCAGAATCTCCATTTGTTTGGACGCTTTCATCAACCGGTAATTACAGCCCTAATGACACTACATTTGTAGAAAGCGGATGTTACGATTTAACAAATGACAAACGTCATGTGGTGGAACTTGATATTTATACCAATTCGAACGAAAAACTCGATGGAGCTTGCCTAGAATACTCAATCGATGAAGTAACCTGGAATATTATTGATGATCCTATTCACGCTGCAGCTTGGAACTGGTACCCAGATACAGTATCAGCACTTGGAACGAATGGATGGAGTGGTACGGAATCTCAATGGAAAACTGCTCGTGCATTAATGCCATTAGCTGCCGAAAATGATACAAGTGTTAAATTCAGGGTTAAATGGGCCGCGGGTAATAGGCAATCTACAACACAATTTGGTTTTGCCTTTAACAATTTTAAAGTATACGCTGCTCCACCTGATATCGGGGTTAGTAGTATTACAATTCCTCGAGATACTTGTTTGAACGAGAATCCATCATCAATTCATGTTTATGTAACAAATTACGGTAGTAACGATCTAAAAACTACTTCCCCAGTAATCGTGGGTGTTGATTTAGAATCGGAACAACCTGTATTTGATACTGTAACCCTTGCTTCAAACTTGGAGCCTGGAGACTCCGTGTTACTAGAAGTAGAAGCTGGATTTGCTATTGAAACAGCCGGAACATATACAGTTAAAGCATACACAATGAATGATTTGGATCCTGGTTTTTATGGAACAAGTAACGATACGGCATCTAAGGAATTTACATTATGGCCACTACCAGATCCAATGCTTATAGATACTATACAATCACGTGAACCTGACACGGTAACAATAAAAGCTCATTATGATCCTACCTGGACATATACCTGGTTGTACGATAATTCTAGTAGTCACGAGTTTGACGTTCCTGAAGATGGAGTTTATACGCTGAAAGTGGTTGAACCTGTACATGGATGTTACAACTATGACTCAACTTACGTTGAACTTCTATTTAATGATGTTGGGGTCGATTCAATAATAACTCCTATTTCGGATTGCGAGCATAATGGTACAGAACCTGTTATATTAAGGGTTAAAAACTTTGGTACAGACAGCCTGATTGCAACTGATAAAATACGACTAGTGGTTAAAGTAGATGGAATAGAAAGACTTC
>JAKSAU010000357.1 GCA_022361535.1 Desulfobacterales bacterium | reverse complement strand
GGAAAGACATGAATTCAAGGTATGCTGTACGTTAAAATCGGTGTCAATCCAAAAAGGTTTGATAAACAGCTCGTTTTATGTGGACGGCTTAGAGCCGGTATTTAGATCAGCGTAATCAGATAGAAAACTCCCATCGTGCTTAGTACCCAAAAAAGTGCTTTTACACTGCCAAGGTTCAAATTAGTGCTGCTGATGTCAAATGAGATGTTTCCCTGGCCGGCAGCAGCTGTGGAATCTTCAGGTGTGAAAAAGTAATTAATTGTGTTCATCAGTTTTTTCATTTTTCACCTCCGTTAAGTTCGGGTTCCAAGACAAATGTCCGGTTTCACCAAATTCTCCGGTTCCATCTGCTTGTGTTGAAAATATAAATTCTTTTTGATATTAAGTAAAATTAAAACAATTAAGGCTTTGATTAAGATTTGCTAATGCTTCCTGATTTAAACCGTATAAAGGTATTTTATTTTGTATTCCGCGGCCTGAGTGTGGCTTTGGCTGCCAAGGAATTGAATATAAGTCCGTCTGCAGTAAGCCAGGCACTGGCCAAATTGGAAGGGGAGTTAAAGGTACCTCTGTTTACCCGGCTGCACAGAAAACTGGTGCCGACTTCAGCAGGGGAACAGCTTTTTAATATTGTCTCACCTTTTATTAAAGATCTGGAGAACGGGATTGAGACCATACTCAAAGCAAAGGATGTTCCTTCGGGTGTTTTGCGCATCGGATCTCCAATTGAATTTGGAAAATCCTATTTCCCAGGTGTCTTTGCTGCCTTCCGCCAAAAGTATCCCGAGGTGATCTTCACCATGAAGCTGGGTGATCCGTCCGAGATCTTTCCCATGATAGGCTCGGGTGAACTTGACTTCGGCCTGGTGGATATTTTTCTTACCCGGGACCAGGTTCTCGGGGATCTGGGCCAGTTTTCCATTGAATCACTCATTGATGAAGAGGTGATCCTGGCATGCTCAAAAGCTTATTATGACAAAGAAATTAAAGGGGATCACGGTTTTGATAACCTTGTTGAAAAAGAATTTATATCTTACCAGAAAACATCCCTTACCTTGCGGAATTGGTTTAAATATCATTTTAACCGTTTTTCACTGGAACTGAACCGGGTCATGACCGTGGACAGCCATCAGGCTGTTATCAATGGAATTCTTCATCATTTGGGTATGGGAGTGATTGCCCGGCATATCGTGGCAAGTGAAATTGCAAGGGGTGAAATCGTTCCCGTGCATACAGGAAAGAAGGATGTGATCAACAAAATTTCACTGGTCCAGCTCCAGGATAAAGTCCCCAGCCTGACAGAAAAAACCTTTATAACTTTTCTTACCCGGGATATACGCGAGTCTGGATTATCTGAAGGATTCATTCCCCAACAATAGCAAAAAGTTCATCGAATACGTTTTTAGGCTACCTCTAAAGAATTTGTCTTTTGGCGTGATTCCTTCGTTGCAGACTGTTTTTGATCTCGGCTCGAAGAGGTGCGTTATACCAATTCTCAAAATAAATTTCCGATTGGCCTGGAGAGCAAGGGCATCCCATAAACAAAAACCGGCCCGTTTATTCTAAGAAGCGGCTGCCGAATTTTTTTACAAAAAATCCGCCTGGTGCCGTCTTCTTAGAACAAACGAGCCTACGTGCTCAAACGGCTGTACCTTCTGAGCATTTTACGGATAATTGATCTTCCCGCAATATAGAAGGACATATTTTTAAGAACCGTTATAGGTTACGTTTTGGAATCAAACCTAAATCCTGATTTTTAGAGATACCCATTGGTGAAAAAGATGTTGACAACTTGATAGTAGTTACTACAATAGTCACTAAATGATTTT
>JAKSAU010000976.1 GCA_022361535.1 Desulfobacterales bacterium | reverse complement strand
TTGAAAACAGGCATATCGGAATCAAGCGGTAAACAAGTCGTACCGGGTAATAAATATAGGTCCAGAATATTACGACCACATTCAAAATCCAGACATGGGTGGCATAATCGATTGTATAGCGTGTATAGTGGATATATGCCACACAAAGGCTGAAACCCAGGCTGAATAAAAGAATCAGCCGGTCAGAATCCTTAATGCTTTTTGGCCGCCTCAAGGACCTGGCAATAAAAATGCCGAAGGCGATTACTGCCGACCGGAAAAGGAATAATGCTAAAAACTGTAGAGAAAATCCAAACAATTGAAAATCATTGTATATGAATAATGCCAGAATAAATGATGCAATCAAGATGGATATGCTAGCGAACCGGCTGTCTTTCTCCCAGAAATAACGGCGATAGTCTGTTTCCATGAGCCCCAGTGAGGGCTCAAGCTTTTCAAGAAAATTCTGCATTGCCGTCTGGATGCCCCCGTCAGGACGCTTTTGCTTATCTGAGGTCAATGCCGTATTTCTCCATGTAACGATAAAGCGTATTACGCCCGATACCCAGGACCTTGGCTGTTTTTGCCTTATTCCATCTGTTTTCTTCAAGGGCCTGTTTTATGATCTTAGGCGTGAGCTTAGGCGCATATTTAAATGGAGAATCGGTTCCCTGTTTTTGATGGACGGATATTTCAGCGGGCAGGTGTTCCGGTTGTATGACACCGCCCGGACACAGGATACAGGCATGCTCAATGGCATGGCGCAGTTCCCTGATATTGCCGGGCCAAGGATAGGTTGCAAGCTGCGTCATGACCGAATCTGAAACGCCTTGTATATCTTTGCCCAAAGATTTTTTGAAACGGTTTAAAAAGTGATCGCAGAGCAGTGGGATATCTTCAGTTCTTTTGCTTAGTGCAGGCAAGTCTACAATCATTCCTTTTAACCTATAATATAGGTCTTCTCTGAACTCTCCTGTTTCAATTTTTAGTTTCAAATTCACATTGGTTGCTGCCACCACGCGGACATCCACCTGTACAGTTTTAGATTCACCGATTCGCTGGAACTCTTTTTGCTCAAGCACCCTGAGCAGTTTCGCTTGCACCCCTGGTGAGATATCTCCGATCTCATCTAGAAATATGGTGCCTTTATGTGCTGCCTGGAATCGACCAATCCGATTGGCCGTGGCACCGGTAAACGCGCCCTTAACATGGCCAAATAGTTCGCTTTCCAGAAGGTTTTCAGATAGGGCTGCACAGTTCACCTTTACCAAAGGCTCTTTAGCTCGTTTGCTGCCGTAATGCAGGGCATCTGCAACCAATTCCTTTCCTGTACCACTTTCCCCGCATACGAGCACATTGATTTCCACATCCGAAATCTGCTCCAGCAGCGTGTAAACCTGTTGCATGGCTTGGCTTTTACCGATGATATTCCTGAAACTTTGCCTCTCATGGAGTTGGGTTTCCAAATCAGCTATCCTGGTGACATCATTTACGACCAAAAGCACACCAGTGAATTCGTTATCACGACTAATCAAAGGAACCGTGCTCAGATCCAGTTTTTTATTGTTTCCTTGAGCATCATGGCGGGTAACCTGGTACTCTTTTATCGGCGCTTTGGTTTCCAGGGTTTTGAGTATAATCCGGCAGCAGGGGTCCTGTTCATCTTCCAGCATTTTTAGGACGGCATTTTTGTTGTCTTCTTTAGCATCGAATACCGTGTTTTGTTTTTGATTAACGTTCAAAAGATTTCGATCTTTGTCTACGGTGATCAGGGTTTCCGGTATGCTGCCTAAAATGGCGTTGAGCAGCAAGTTTGATGCTTCTTTCTCCTGTAAGGCCAGGGACAGTGCGTTTCGGGTCCGGGCCAGTTGAAGATGATGCTCGATCCTGATAATGACTTCTCCGGGCTGAAACGGTTTGGAAACGTAATCATTTCCCCCGGCTTCAAATCCCCTGATTTTGTCTACTATCTCGGCCATGGCACTGAGAAAAATCACGGGAACATCTTCCATGCCATCTTGTTTGCGCAATTTACGGCACACTTCAAATCCGGTCATCTCAGGCATGTTTACATCAAGCAAAATCAGATCAAATTTTTCAGATGCCGTCCATTCCAGGGCTTCTTTGCCGTTCAGGGCGAATTCAACCCGGTAATTGCTGCTTTTGAGAATATTCCCCAATAACTGGATATTATTGGGTTCATCATCTACAATCAGGATGGATTGCGTGTCAGCTATCAGATCTTTCATATGGGCAAAGGTTCTCCGGTAAAAGTTTTATTCAACTAAACCCGGAATATATTAAAAATATTTGGGTTATTCAACCCAATCCGGTTTGGTACAAAAATGAAGTGTTTTGTACCAAACCGGTCGGTTTTAACGTCTAAATATCATGACCCGTTCATCTAAAATCAAGGAATGGTGACGACTTGTATGAATTATTTACAGTTTTACTGGCGCTTTCGCCCGGGAGGCGGGCCTGTGGGGGCTTCGTCCTCTGTGATAAATCCGTCATTGTTCCTGTCGAATCTGGAAAAATGATTGGAGGGTCCGTCAAATTCAGATTTAGATACCCGGTTGTCTCCGTTTCGGTCAAGCCGGTTAACAAAGCTTGGGTGCCCCTGATGCCCGGAAATATTTCCCGATTGGGGTCCACCAAAGTTGGATTGCCCAAATTGATGCTGGCTGTTTCCCCCGGGCTGCCCAAAACTTTGATTTCCGGAGATCCTTGCTTCATAACCCGGGTCAATGGTTACCACAAAAGGGTACTGTGATCTGTCAACGGCAGGTGCCTGCGTAACAACACCCACATTACCTCCCCGTACAAGCCGGACCATGTTATTTACCCGCCTTGCATCTCCTTGCGGCCCATGGCCGATTCGCGAACTGCCGGTCTTAGGGTCACTTCTCTGGGCACCTGCCCCATGGACATCCATGACTTGCCCCCTCATCTGCCCCATGGCACGGCCAAAGGCCACATAAACAGCTGAATCACCAGGCCGCCGTCCATCAAGATGGGAGGTGCCGGTCCAGTAGTGGCCATAGTCGGTCTGGCCTGCCTCGTTGGTGATGGGGGTGCACGAGAATACAGGATCAATAGCTGCGGAGCTTGTGGTATCCGGGGATCTTGAATAATCTACAATATACTGAAGTTCCTTTGCATTGGGCAGCCGCCAGTCTGAGTATCCCCCAAAGTTAGCGGACCGGGTATGGGCCAGCGCCTCTTGCCAGGTCATGGCTCTCCCGCTGTCCGTCTGCATCCAGGTCAGCCCTGTGGCATGGTCCGTGACTGTACCATTACCGTTATCTTGAAAGTTGTTGTATCCATAGGCATCTCCACGAACATACCGTACATAGAATTTTTTTTCTCCCCTTGGTCCCCGGTTGCCGTATCCATATCCTTTGATCCTGCCGTCAGCAAAATTGACCCCGAATAATGTGGACTGACCGTTCATGGTGGTAGACACATACTTGGTTGAAGAAAGCCACTGAGCGTCTATATAACGTTCCCCTGCATCCACATCACCGAATTTGAAATTAAAATAATCCGTATTGATATAGGGAACCGCATTTCTTACCCGGCTTTGAGAACTGCCCGGCCTTGCCATTCCCGTGTTCCCTGAAAAGTTAATTAGTGAATAAAGCTCTTTGATATTGGGTACGCGCCAGTCTGAATATCCACCTAAGTCCAGGTTCCTGGCAGACCTTTTTGCTTCGCTTAGGCTCATCTTTTGGGCATCCACTTCCTGTGACCACATTAACCCTGTGACAAGGTCGGTGACTGTTCCGTCACCGTTGTCTCTATAGTCCATAGGTGTGGATGCGTAATTTGCATCCTGACCGAAGAACCGGCTGTTTTGCCGGGCAAATGACATGGCTCCTGAATTGGAATAGCAGATGACCTGCCCTGTATCTGTCATAGGCGTGGGAACGGAACCGGCATAGAGTTGAGGAACAACTGACAGCATAATCAGGTTGGCTGCAACATATCTTAACCCATTTTTAAGGTAGTTGGTTAAGTGGTTATTCATAATATTCTCCTGGTAACTTACAATTAAGATAATCAATCAGGAACAAATCATATCATTAAAATATGGAGATATCATGGAGACTCGATGGGTAACAGAATGTTTTCTATTAAAAGATATCTGAAAGACATAGAGTATACAGCTTAAAAGATAAATGCCCACCCGGATAAGTCTTTTTCTTTTCCAGGCGGGCATTAAGATTTGAGATGTCAGGTGGCAAGCTTCTTGGAAATATGTGAAATGACCTGACTGTGTTCATGCTGGGGGCTGAATATAATCATCTCAGTGTTTTCTTCGGCCTTTACTGTATGGCCCGGAGGCCAGTAGAACAGATCTCCAGCAAATGTGGTTTCCTGGCGGCCATCTGAAAATTCGACAACCAGTTTTCCTTCAATGATGTACCCCCAATGGGGTGATTGGCATAGATCTCCTTTAAGACCCTGCAGCAGTGGGGCAATGTCTGTTCCTGCACCAAGGGAGAAATATTCCCCTCCGATTGTTCCGTATCCGGTTGCATCTCCAAAGTCTTTGACCTGCCGTGCAGTTGCGCCTGGCACATCAATTCTAACCGGAATATCCTGTTTGGCTATTCTCATGATCAGACTCCTAAAATGTATAACATGTATGCGGGTTTGGTTATTAATTTTCTGCTTTCAGACAGGCATCGGGTTCAAGGCGGGTAGATTTTAAATTCAGTTGAATGCAGAAATAATTTAGTAAGTTATGGACGAAATGCAAAATCGTCAAGGGGCGAACTTGGGTATAAAAACGTGCAGCAGCAGCCGGTATTGGTCAAACAATTGGCGATGTGTATCGTTGAGATATTAAAAATGATTGAAAAAAAAGTTGGTCATGATAGAGTGAACCAGGTAAAAAAACCTGTCTTGAAAATATAAACCAAGCCATTACTATTTATAAACAGATGGCTGGCCCGGTTTAATCAGCGTCTCAACGGGCACCACGATCAAAAAATCAAAAATTAAAAATTTAAGGAGAATATCCATGGCTTCTACTCAATTAGGCGGAAATCCCGTTAGTCTTTCCGGCACTTTCCCTTCAAACGGCGATCTGGCAAAAGAATTTAAAGGTGTTGGACAGGATCTTTCCGAGGTGACGCTGTCATCCTTGAAAGGTAAAAGAGTTGTCCTTAACATTTTTCCCAGTGTTGATACCCCGGTATGCGCCACATCAGTCCGTAAATTTAACGAACAGGCAGCCTCTTTGGATAACACTGCTGTTGTCTGTATCTCAGGCGATCTGCCCTTCGCCCACCAGCGGTTTTGCGGGGCAGAAGGTATCGAAAATGTGGTGACCGCATCGGTGTTTAGGAACCCTGAGTTCGGGCAGGACTATGGGGTTGGAATCGAGGACGGCCCCTTGGCAGGGTTGACTGCTAGGGCTGTGGTTGTCATTGATGAGGTAGGTAAAGTGGTTCATGCCCAGCTTGTGGGCGAAATCAAGGAAGAACCTGACTATGAAGCCGCTTTGGCTGCATTGTCCTAAATAGCATTATCAGACATACCATCCAGGGAGAATAACGATGAATAAATTGCTAAAGTGGGCTGGCATCCTTGTGGGACTGGTCCTGATATTGATTATTGGGGCTGTTGTTTTGGTTCCCATGTTTGTGGATGTTCAAAAGTATAAGCCCGAAATAGAAGCACTGGTGACCGAACAGACCGGCCGCAGTTTTTCCATGGGCGATGATATCAAACTCTCTGTATTCCCCTGGGTGGGGGTCAGCTTGTCCGATTTAAAACTGGGCAATGCCAAGGGGTTTGACGGAGACCAGATGATTTCGGTCAAAGGGTTTGAAGTCAGGCTCAAGGTAATGCCTTTGCTCTCCAAACAGGTTCAGGTGGATACCTTTGTCATGGATTCCCCACAGATTCTGCTGGTGAAAGACAAAGCTGGCAAAGGCAACTGGGAAAATATTGGACCTGCTGAGCCAAAAAAGAAAGAAAAAACAGTAGAAAAAACCCCAAAAGAGGGTGACGGAGGCCTGCCCATTGAATCGTTGATGGTGGGTCAGTTTTCTATCATCAATGGTCTTCTTTCTTATGTGGATAATGCTGCCGGTACATCAAAGAAAATTTCGGATCTTAACCTGGATATCACGGATGTCAGCCTGGACAAGCCCGTCACATTGAATTTCAGTGCCAAGGTAGACGGCAAACCTGTTTCTGTTGAAGGTAAGGCCGGACCCATTGGCACAGAACCGGGTAAGAGCGATGTAAACCTGGACCTGGCAATCAAAGCGTTTGATGAGTTATCCCTTGCCGTTAAAGGGTCTCTTATTCAGCCCATGACCGCCCAAAAGCTGGATATGGACATTGACCTGGCCCAATTTTCACCAAGAAAGCTTTTTGATGCGCTTGGCCAGCCCTTTCCCGTTCAGACCAGTGACCCCAATGTATTGAACAAGGTTTCTTTTAAGGCAAAAATACAGGGTTCTGCCCAGGCAGTTTCCATTTCAGACGGGGTCATGGGGTTGGATGACTCTACTTTGAAGTTTAGTGCCCAGGCAAAGGCCTTTGAAAAACCTGATCTTAAGTTTGACTTGGCTCTGGACAAGATAGATGTGGACCGGTATCTGCCCCCGGCCAAGGAAGGCGGTGACAAGAAAACGTCGGGTCAGCCTGCTAAATCCGGATCTGGCACCAAAGCGAAGACCGATTATGCGCCTTTGCGTAAAATGGTACTTGACGGTAAAGCCACAATCGGCAGCCTCAAGGCAGCCAACCTGAGCATGGCCAATGTGGTGGTACATGTTACCGGTAAAAACGGTGTATTTAATCTGGATCCTTTTTCCATGGATCTTTATGAGGGTAACGCAGGTGCCAAGGCCACATTGGATGTGCGCAAGGATACGCCTAAAACAGATGTTCGTCTGACCACAACAGGCGTTCAGGCAGGCCCCCTAGTCAAGGACGGAGCCAAAAAAGAAATTATTGAGGGAACCCTGGCTGCCGACATGGCTCTTTCCATGATGGGCGATACCCCGGATATGATTAAAAAAACCTTAGGCGGCAAAGGTGAATTGGTTTTTACAGACGGCGCTATTGTGGGTATTGATATTGCCGGTACTATCCGCAATGCAAAGTCCGGCCTTGGCCTGACTGAAAAGGCAACGGAAAAACCAAGAACGGATTTTGCCGAACTTAAGGTGCCCTATACTGCCTCAAAAGGCCTGGTAAAAATTCCCGGTGCGTTTCTGGCTTCTCCATTACTTCGCCTTTCTACCGAAGGACAGACCAACCTGGTCAAAGAAGACCTGGATTTTAGGATCGACCCAAAACTTGTAGCCACGTTAAAGGGGCAGGGCGACACAAAAGACAGGTCCGGACTGCTAATTCCTTTGCTTATCACAGGAACTTATGCACAGCCCAAAATCCGTCCCGACCTTGAGGCTATGGTAGGCAATCAGTTACCGACTGATGCTGAAGGGATTAAATCTTTGATTCAAGGAAAAGGAAGTTCAACTGAATCAGGAACCCAAAAAACAGGTACGGATGAAAAACCTGAGGATAAAGCAAAATCGTTGATTAAGGGGCTGTTCAACTAAAGAAAAATTTGAAGAAACAAAATTTTTTTAAAGGGGTATAGTCACCAATTCAAGGAATACAGTATGTATAAAAAAATGATCAGAAACTATGTAGCGGGGCTGTTATTGATGGTAGCCCTGATTTGGCAGCTGCCTGCATGGGCAGGTAATTCCTGGCTGGACCAGGGCAGCAAGCTGCTTGAATCCTTCGGGGGGTCTGAAAAAGTGGTGGAAAGCACGACAGGTCTTTCCACTGAAGACATTATTGCAGGGCTTAAGCAGGCATTGGAAAAAGGTTCCCAGGCTGTCGTCAGTCAGTTGGGTACAGCAGACGGGTTCAACCTGGATGAAGCGATTCACATTCCATTGCCGGACAGCCTTGCCACGGTTAAATCCTTGATGGACAAGGCGGGCTTAGGGTCATATACCGATGAGGTGGAACTTAAACTGAACCGGGCAGCTGAGGCTGCTACTCCCAAAGCCAAAGCGTTGTTTATGGATGCAATTACCCAGATGAGTTTTGAGGATGCCAAAGCCATTTTAGATGGACCTGATGATGCTGCCACACAGTATTTCAGGGAAAAAATGTCCCCGGGGCTTGTGGATGCCTTTACCCCGGTGGTGGATGATACCTTAGAAGAAGTGGGAGCAGTTCAGGCATATGACCAGATGATGGGCCAGTATAAGACCCTGCCTTTTGTTCCTGATGTCAAAGGGGATTTGACAGGTCACGCTGTTGACAAAGCCATGGATGGTATTTTTTATTATCTGGCAAAGGAGGAAAAAGCGATTCGTGAGGATCCGGCGAAGAGGACTACGGAGCTCCTCCAAAAAGTATTTCAATAGGGCGTAACTTTAAATCCACCCGTCTACAGCGTTGCATTCAAAGCCTGATATCCTCACGTACTTCGTGTACGCTCCGGTATCAGGCTTTAACTGCGCCTTGTATCCGGGCAAATTTAAAGTCACGCAGATACTCTGTTCAAACAGTCTTAATTCAGTTGCAAAGAAGTGAATATCGGTTGTAAACATGCATAGACAGGTTGCAAATTGACAACTAATTGTTGAAAGGAAGGTGCTGATGGTTGAGATGGGATTTCTTGGGGCGGCAGGCGAAGTGACCGGTTCCATGCATGTACTGGATACGGGAGATGATAAGATCTTGTTGGACTGCGGCATGTTCCAGGGCCGGAGAAAAGAGAGCCGGGAAAAAAATCTTAAATTCCCCCTTGAGCGGTCTGACATCACCTCCATGGTGCTTTCGCATGCTCACATTGACCATTCAGGCAGGATTCCTGTTTTGACCCAAAATGGGTTTGCAGGCCGGGTGGTGACCACACGGCCTACTAAGGATGCCTTAAATTATATGTTAATGGATTCCGGGCATATCCAGGAATCTGATGCCCATTATCTGAATTACAAAGCGTTGCGTGCCTTTCTATACCAGGCAGAGCAGTCAAAGACCAAACAGCAGATTTCCAATAAAGAAAAATCAAAGATCAAGAATCTGCTCAAGAAAAATCCGTATGATCTGAATGTTGATACCATTGCCTCCCTTCAAAAGGAGCACGGTTTAGATGTGGTCACACCTTTGTACACAATGGATGATGCCCGCCAGTCTCTGTCATATATTGACGGATATCCTTTTGGAACACCAGTGACCATCGGGAAAGATACGACCGTAAAGTTCTATGTGGCCGGTCATATACTAGGATCGGCATTTTCCGTAATCACGGTTAAAAATGGTGGTGAAACCAAAAGAATTCTCTATACCGGAGATGTTGGCAGATTTGACAAACCTATCTTAAAAGATCCCACGCTTGAGTTTGATGAAGAAGACCGGGATATTGATCTGTTCATCACTGAAAGCACTTATGGCGACCGTGAGCATGGGGCTGTGGAAGACCTGGCCGGCAGCTTGAAAGATGTACTGATTCGAACTGTTGAACGGGGCGGCTCTTTAATCATCCCCTCTTTTGCCTATGGCCGGACCCAGGAGGTAATTTATATCCTTCATGAATTATACGAAGCCGGTGAGGTACCCAAGGTGCCAATCTATGTAGACAGCCCACTTGCTTCCAATATTACCACTGTATTTGGAGAGCACCCTGAAGTTTATGATAGGGAAACCCATGAAGCTTTCTTAGAAAAAGGTTTGAACCCATTTTACTTTGACAAGATTAAATTTGTGGAAACCGTGCAGGAATCCATGAAACTGACCCGTGACAACACCCCGCATGTAGTTATTTCCGCCTCAGGCATGTGTGAGGCAGGCAGGATTCTTCACCATCTGCGGTATAAGATTCATGATCCGAAAAACACCATACTCCTGGTGGGATATATGGCTCAGCATACTTTAGGAAGACGCCTTGAGGAACTGGGCCTGCCCAACAACGGTAATGATCACGACGCTGCTCAGGAAGTCAAAATCCTTGGCAAATCTTATCCGCTTAAAGCACGTGTGGAGAAGATCGGCGGGTTTTCAGCTCATGGGGACAGGCATGAACTTATGCGCATCATCACCGAATCCAACCTGAATGTTAAGAATGTTGCCATCGTTCATGGCGAGTCTGCCCAAAGCGAGGCCTTTGCCCGTCGTCTCAAGGACAAGGGATATAATGCAGTAATTCCCAAACCCGGAGATAAGATAGAGGTGTAAAAGTTATGAAAGACTAATTTTTTTCTTGTTTTCCAGAAATCCGGTCTTACCATATGAAATGAACATCCCGGTTCTTTAAACCGGATTTGATTGATTCCAAGGGTTGCCGGAGGTGAGTTATGGCAAGATCCATAAGTATAAAAGCAAAGGCATGTTGTGCCAGGGAAAAAGAAAGACTGGTCGAAGAACTTCGATCCTGCGATTATGATACAACAAGTCCTGAAGAACGGCATCTGTGCTTTCGCTGGGCTGCAAAAAAAAGCGGTCAGCGTGCCAAAGAATGCATGATTTCAGGTTAATTTAATTCATAAATCAGACCCGGGTTTTAAAATATCCCGGGCCTGATTTTTTTATGGGCGGCTCAGAGCTGTCCCCTGGTCCATGTCCTGCCTTATTACCCCACGTCCTACCGTGTCCTGAAGAAAAAATGGAAACCAAATTTTGTCCACATCCTGCCTTGCTGCCAGAAACTGTGTGGCAAGGGCTCCCATGAGTTTTGAATAAAACAAACTGGCCTGCCCGTCTTCTGCCTCTTGGGTCAGATCTAAAAGGAACATGACCCGGGCAGTACGGGTATCAGGATCAATATCAGCAGCCAGAAATGGAGGTGATGGTCGTTTTCCCGGCCAGTTGATCATGGATACATCGCATTTGGCAAACTCGGTTAAAAGGGTATCAAGTTCGCCTGGGGCAAGATCTGAGTTGCGTTGATTAACACATTTTCCTTTGCTTATTATAATATTTATATTCTTTTCTTCTATGTAATCTTTGATAGCCTGGTATTGGGGTTTGGGTCCTGTGATGCCTGTCTTTATATTGTCAAATTTCCACATGCTGGTTCCTGATAAACAAGTTAAACATTAAGGAAAGACGGTATGTATCAATCATTTAATGTGTATATTGTCCTTCTTGTTGGTTTGTGTAACTTATAAAATTTTCAGTTAAAAAACAATTAGAGAGCAGGAAATGAAACCGTTTTATTGTTCTATTCATATCTGTTTTTGTTACAACAGTGGAGTGGCGGAAAAGTAAAGCTATTGAGTAATGTTTCGTAAGATCCGTCCTCAAGCATTTTGGCCAGTTCCCGATTAAATGAGGCGATGATGTCGGTGTGATTTGACATACTTTTGGACAGGGTAATATGCAGAGGCTTTACTTCAAACGGTTTTTCTATGATAGTCAGCTGGGCCTGAATTTCAGGTGGCATAGTTGCCATGATGGTTTGTGCATTGAGCTTTTCCTCAATGGTGAGATCAATTCTGTTGTTAACAAGCTTCATCAGATTTTGGCGGAAGCTTGCAACAAATTCCTTTATAATTTTATCTGATTCAATTTTTTTTAAATATCCATAGCCGAGAATGACCCCCATGGTTTTGCCTTCAAGGTCCTGGATATTGCTGTAAACAAAGGGGTCTGCTTTTCTTTTTACCAATACGATGGCTGTATTGATATAAGGTTTGCTATATACCATTGTCTTCGCACGCTCTTTTGTAAACCATGCAATGCCCAATCCGTCAAGTGCTTTGGTTTTTACGTAAAGCTGGGTACGCGACCAGGGGTAAAATAGAAATTTGGTTTGATATCCGGCTTTGCTTAAGATGTGAGTTACGATCTGGGCGGCAATTCCATTTTTCTCTATTCGACTTCCCATATAAGGAGGCCATTCAGTCCCGCCCAATTTTAATTCCTGAGCCGTTGCGGTGTTGCACAGCAAAACACAGAAAATGGCGATCAGGCAATGTTTCATGATTCCTCACACAGCATCATTTGTCTGAAAAAATATTTAGCAGGAAACTATTATAATCATAGGAAGTATAGAAAAGTATATTATACTAAAATAAATCAGATGGCAAATTTCCCTGCCTTAAAACGAGGGGAGTAAAATACCTGTCATAGCGTCTGTCAAAAATATGTTCCTTTATAATGAGGTTAGATTAATTATCGGCAGTATCCTCAAAAGAAGGTATTACCATTTGAGCACTTAGGCTCGTTAGTTCTAAGAAGACGGCATCAGGCGGATTTTTGAAAAAAATTCGGCAGCCGCTTCTTAGAACTAGCGAGCCGGTTTTTGCTAT
>JAKSAU010001107.1 GCA_022361535.1 Desulfobacterales bacterium | reverse complement strand
CCATCACCAATAATTTGCTTCTGGTAACTGGTTCCCAGTAATGCTGTTAAGCTCCAGTCCTCATTCAGGTTTTTGTCGTAACTTAAAATTGCATCGGCATACATACTGGTGTTCTCCCAGTTTTTATAGTTATATCTTCCGGTTGGATGTGAAATCACAGAAGTTGTTGTAGCATGAACACGTTGTTCGTACTTGCGGTTCGTATAATCGTAGTTACCTCTAACCTGCAAGTTCAAATGGTCAGTAAAGTTGTATTTAGCTCTTACAGTAGCGATCAAACGTTTCGTCCAGCTGTCGTTTTGGTTCCTGTTCAAAATCCAGTAAGGGTTTTGCTGAAAGTCAGAATCAACAAACCAATTTTGTGCGTAAAGGTTACGTGAAGGATTGTATACTTCAAAATTTTCTTTGTAACTGTCAAAATCCATTCCTCTTGGGAAAGAATACAAACCAGTTAACGGGTTGAAGTAGAATCCCATATTTGGCGAGTTGTGGGTCTTTTCTTCAGTTAAAGCAACATTGGCATCAACTTCCAGTTTGTCATCAAAGAATTTAGCAGTTTCTCTTAAAGTAAGATTGTTTTTGTGGTAATCGTTTGTAGGAAGAATACCTTTAGAGTAAGTGTTTGAATAAGAAAAATAAGTTTGCATTTTTTCATTACCACCTGACAAACTCAATGAGTTAATTAATGTAGCACCTGTACGGTAGAAATCATCAACCTGATCTTTGTAATTACCTTTTGCTCCCCAGCTGTCCACGCTGCCTTCGGCAGTTTGTCCGAATTCAGTCTGAATTTCCGGTAAATAAAGAGGCGAATCAATTGTGGTGTTTGATGAGAACGTAACCCTCAATGCACCTTCCTGGCCTTGTTTAGTTGTTATAAGAATTACACCATTTGCACCCTGGCTACCGTAAAGAGCTGATGCAGTTGCACCTTTCAATACTGTGATGCTTTCGACATCTTCAGGATTTAATTGTGACAGACCGTCGCCACCATCACGCCCACCAAAGATACCTTCGATCTGGCTTTCAACGTTATTAAGCATTGGAACACCATCAATAACATAAAGAGGTTGACTTAAGCCCTGAATACTTTTGTTACCACGTAATAAAACTTTAGTGGAACCACCGGCACCAGAAGTGTTTCTTGTAATCTGCAAACCTGAAAGTTTACCCGAAAGTCCGTTCATAAAGTTTGCGTCTTTCACCCTTAGAAGTTCTTCGCTTGAAACAGCTTGTGTTGCATAAGTCAATGTCTTTTCTTCACGCTTTATACCCAATGCGGTAACAATAACTTCTTCCACCTGAAGTGCATCAGGGGACAAGGTTATATCGAGTTTGTTTTCGCCGGCATAAACCATTTCAACGGTTTCCATACCTACAAAGCTGTAGACAATTGTTTCCCCAGGTTTAACATTAATTTGGTATGTACCATTCATATCAGTAGTAGTACCCCTTGCTGTTCCTTTAATGAAAACAGTAACGCCTGGAAGTGTCATGCCTCCGTCATCCTTAACAACCCCTTTTAATTCCTGAGGTTCCTGCATAAAAGTTGAAGGACTCTCTGATTTTCCGATAACGATATACCTGTCGACAAACTGATAATTCAGGCCAGTTCCATCGAATAATTCTTCCAATACTTCTTCGATGGGGGCTTTTTCGAGATTGATACTTACTTCCCGGTGCGTATTAATTTCATCGTTTTTGAATAAAAAATAGAAATCACTTTGACGTTCGATTTCTTCAAAAACATCAGACAATGTCTGATTAGTCAATTTTAAGTTTAATTTCGTTGACTGTGAGTAGCTTGCGGCATTAACCGATAAAAAGCTGATAGTCAAAATAAAGAAGGTCAATTTCATAATTTTGAACCATTTAGTCCACAGATACGACGATCTAT
>JAKSAU010000843.1 GCA_022361535.1 Desulfobacterales bacterium | reverse complement strand
TAGCTATAACCAAAAGTAAAGGTTTTGTTTTGAGGCCCGTAGGTGTATTGTGTCGATGACTGGACTCGCCCCAGGGCATCGTAACTATAGGTTTCGGCATTCTGACTGTTGTGCTGTACTTTGTCTAGTGCTCCCAGGTTGCCCGACGGGTCGTAAAACCATTCTGTGGCATCACCACCACCGACCAGGGTGCGGGTTTTGATTCGGCCCAATACATCGTATGTAAAATCATAACGGTGATTACGGGGATCGATGCTATACAACAATTCGCCCAGTGCATTGTAGCTGCTGGAATAACTTCCTGCATCGCCATCGCTTACCGAGGTTTGCTGCCATTGCGCATTGTAACCATAGGTAATGGTGTTGCCTCCCGAGGTTTGGGTGTGCACATTCCCTGTACTATAATAGGTATAAGCAACTGTACCCGATTCAGATTCTACAGAGCTTACGAATCCTGCATCATCAACGGTAGTTTCACTAAAACCATCAGGGGTGGTTACTTTATTTACCAGTCCATTGTAGGTGTAATCCACTATACCCGTGCCATTGGCCAGTGTTTTGGAGTCTACACGGTTATAACTATCATAAGCATAGGTGGTATAGGCAGAAGGGCTTGAAGTATAAGGCAGGGAAACGCGATACACTTGATTACTGGCATTGTATTCGGTAGCTACATATTGCTTTTGCCCCTGGTTGTTTACCGATTCGGAAAGAATGGCTTGCCCCTTGTTATTGTAGTACACCGTATTATCGGGTATTCCCGTGGCACGTGCTATAGCTTTGTAAAGCGAACCAGTTTTGCTTTGATCCCATGCTATAATGCTTTGTTGGGTGATACCATTGGGCGCGGTAGAGCTTACCAGCATCCCTAATCCATTGTATTGCGTGGTTGTTTTCCTGCCATTAGCATCAGTTACCTCGATTACCTGCCCAGTGGCTTGGTTATACACAGACCTGGCAGTATGCCCCAATTCGTTGCTTACCGTTTCGATAAAACGCCCGGAAGCATCCCATGTATAATTTTCGGTGCGAGATTTTCCACTACCGGCTA
>JAKSAU010001187.1 GCA_022361535.1 Desulfobacterales bacterium | reverse complement strand
TCCGACATGAATCTGTTAAGCCGCTTTAAAACATCGGCGTCAAGATCTGGCGGTCTGTATTCCATAAGCATTTGCCGAAGCTGGGTGCTGATGCTCCGGTAACATAAATCCAGTGCCATACCCCGATCAATATTTCCATTACCACCATTACCGGTTGTCCAGGCGATGTTCCGGCATTTATTCAAGGAAGTTGAGCTGGCGAGGAAATGCCTAACCGGCTCAACCTCTCGACCTAAGTCAAGATTCAGGGTAATGTCTCTAACCTCTATATCAGTTAGGCAGTTGTTCACCATCTCCATAATTTCCACATCCATGATCCACTTTTCATAGGACACAGTGGAATGGTTTTCCATGGCACCTGCTGCGTGTACAATGAGGTCCACTCCATTCTCACAGGCCGTCAGCATGTTTTCATAGCTTTTCTGAGGGGATATGCTATGGGCGCCTGTATAGCTGCCGCCACAACTACTGGGCAGGTTCAGTTTACGGGCTAGTTTCGCCGTATACTTGGCCCAAAGGTCACAGTCTGAGAAACCGGTGGGTAAATTGGCGGTTTTCATGTCAGCTCCAAAGCATTGGAGGCTGAGAATCACAGGTATACCGGATCGGGCCATCTGGGCCACAACAATGGCAGCCAAGGCTTCTGCTGTGGCAAAGGCAACATTTTTTTCCAGATCTATGGGGCTGGTGCTGCTGGCGGCAGAACCCGGTGAAATGATCAGGGGTTGGTTATAACGTGCGGATACGAGAATGGATCCCATAGCAGTTTCATCTAAACCCATGGGACTGGTGCTTGAGACGAGGGTCAGGATGCGGTGAGAGCGTTCAAGCACATCTTTTCCCCCGGCCAGGATGGCTGCCATTTCCATAATTTCTTCCATTCGGTGCTCCGGGTAGGCTGTTGCCATCAGGCATTTGTCAGAAGCCCGCAATGCAGCATAGAGCATGATAAGATGACTTAGTTGCTCCGGTACATCTGAGGGTTGCACCAGTAAACCTCCGTTGACGGAAAAGTGACCGCACTGGTGAACGATTTTAGCGAATCGGACATAATCCAGAAGCGCCGTCGGCCGGGCAGTGCCCATTTCATATACCGTTTTGTA
>JAKSAU010000773.1 GCA_022361535.1 Desulfobacterales bacterium | reverse complement strand
TATCGGTGGCCTGGGTATCTTTTTTATCAAGCAGATGACCGATTCTGTAGAGTATGAAAGAAAAGACGAAATGAATATTTTGACCTTGATATTTTCAGGGGAATAACCCAATAGATTATTCCCCTATAAAATAGAGTAACCTGTTAGCCGGGGTAATCCTCCATACTGTCGTAACAGGGGAGAATGGATGGGAAGCCTGAAATTTCAACAACTTCTTTTATATTGCCCTGTAGACCGGCAAGACTCATTTCTCCTTTAAGCGCCTTTAACTTTTTAGCGACCACCAGAAAAATTCTCAGTCCGGCAGAAGAAACATACTCTAACTGTGTCAGGTCAAATACGATTTTGTGGTTGCCTTTTTCAATGGTATCTTCCATGTGCCGCTCCAACTCGGGGGCCGTAGTGGCATCCAGCCTTTCCTTGATGCGAATCACGCAGGCATTGCCTTGCATGACAGTTTCTAATTTCATCCTTCCTCCGTAACCATGTTAATCGATTTGGTTGGTTTATATATGGACGAGCGTTTTATCATCCTATGTTTATTTCATTCGGTGTAGATCAGTGCACGGTAATGTCCACGTTCAACTCATTGGCCAGGACATCCAGGTTTTCTCTTAGAGAATCCTGAGTCATTGCATCTGGTAAAGTTGTTTTAATTTGCATAGAGTACATCACGGTACCGCTGTTAGGCGAGTATTTTTTCTTGGATGTCAGTGTTTCAATATTGATCTGTTTTTTAGCCAGCAGATCAGCGATTTTATAAACAATACCGGTCTGGTCAATTCCTTCGACTTCGATCCGGGTGTATTCTATGCCATTGGCCAGTTTGGGGTGACTGTATTCAAGCGGGCGGATGAAAACGAAAATGTCTTTTTCCCGTTCCAGGCGCTTGGACTCCCTAGCCAGCTTGTCAGCTAAGTCTTCCCCTTTACCTGAAAGAAGCAGGATAAGGGTGAATTCGTCTGCCAGCCGTCCCATGTTGGAATCTTCAAGATTGCACTGATGTTCAAAAATTACTTCGGCAATGTCTGCTACAATTCCGGGCCGATCCTTTCCAAAGGCAGTCAAGATAAATTTTTTTTCCATGGATTCTCCTGGTCAAACGTTATTTAAATTATTAATTTTTTAGCTTATGTTACCTGCATAGGATTAGGATAGGTGCACGGTTTTTGTCAAGAACAAGGATGAAAAAACAAGTTATTTTAGATTAGCTTGTATTCAGAGCAAAACAGCAATCTGCATAAATACGGATGAGTCAACTGATCAATATGTCTTATCTAATATTTTCTTTTTTTCTGGCATTCGGTATTAGACTATGCCATTTTGAAAAATTGAGTATCAAATTGTTTGCCGGAAATGGTTTTTCAGTTTTCCCCATGATTATCAGGCAGGAGAAAATCTGGTATGAATGTCTTTACAATGGGACAGCAAAAGCGCAGTCTCATACTTATTTTAAGTCTGGTTTTAGTAGCCGGTTTTTTAACTACAAGCCTTGCCAGTTTTTTCGTATCCAGGGCATCTTTGCGTTCACAGATCGCTCTTCAGGAACTGCCTTTGACCAGTGATAATATCTACTCTGAAATACAGCGGGATTTGCTGCGTCCTATTTTTATTTCGTCTCTTATGGCCAATGACACCTTTGTCAGGGACTGGATTATCGGTGGAGAAAGTGACCCGGCAAGCATTGTAAAATACTTAAGAGAGATAAAGGATAAATACAATACGTTTACCTCTTTTTTTGTGTCAGAATATTCTCGAAGCTATTACCATGCCGGTGGGATTTTAAAAACCGTAAAAGAGACCGAGGAACGCGACCAGTGGTATTTCAGGGTGCGTAAGATGGCAGGGGACTACGAGATCAATATTGATCCGGATATGGCCAATAAAGACTCCATGACCATTTTTATCAACTACAAAGTATATGACTATATCGGTAACTTTATTGGCGCAACAGGCGTGGGACTCCGGGTCAGTGCCGTAAATGAATTAATTCGCCGCTACCAGGAAAATTATGACAGAAGTATTTATTTTGTTGATCTTAAAGGTAATGTCACGCTTCACGGGCCTGATTATCCAAACGAGTTTAATAATTTAAAAGATAATCCTGATATCGGCGATATTTCAGACAAAATCCTATCCAATCCAGGTGGGTATTTTACCTTTAAAAAGAATGGCCGGACCATACATTTGACCAGCCGCTTCATACCTGAGTTCGATTGGATCCTTCTTGTGGAGCAGGCCGAAGAAAGGGCAGTCAGACAGATCTATAAAACACTATTTTATAACCTTGGCATCTGCGCTGTGATTACCCTTTTTGTTTTGATTCTGATTAACTTCAGGATTTCAGCCTACCAGGATCAACTGGAGAACATGGCCACCACTGACAAATTAACCGGGATTCATAATCGGCAGGCCTTTGATATTGTCATGGACGGGCTTATAAAAGATATCCAGCGAAAGCAATTTGATCTGTCAGTTATTCTAATTGATATTGACCATTTTAAACAGGTTAACGATGAGTTTGGTCACCTTGCCGGTGATGATGTTATTAAAAATGTGGTGCATATTTGTGCAGACCGGATCAGGGAATCCGATGTGCTGTGCCGATGGGGCGGTGAGGAATTTTTGATTTTGTTAAAAGAGTGCAGTCTTGACTATGCACATCATCTGGCTCAAACCATTCGCAATGCAGTTAAACAGGCGACAACTCCATACAAAGAGAAAAGCATCTCTGTCACTATCAGTGCTGGCGTGTGCCAATACCGGCCCGGTGAAGAAAAGGATGCGATGTTATCACGGGTGGATAAACTTCTCTATGCAGCCAAGGAAAAAGGCCGCAACTTAGTCGAAAAAGAGCAGGTTATGTAGGTTTTTCATTGCTATTACCGGTTATAGCAAGTCCCAAAATAAATTTCCGATTGGCCTGGTTGGAAACCTAAAAAGGACGACTAATTGTCCAATAGTTTAATTGTTCAGAAATTGATCGGTTTCAGTATCAGCACTGTCCTTGTGTTTTTGAGCAATAGATAGCACCTGTTCCTCAATGGCGATAAATGCATCCACCAGATCCGGATCAAATGCTTTGCCTTTTTGCTCTTTAATGATCTCCATGGATTTTTCATGGGAAAAAGGTGGCTTATAGCACCGTTCACTTATCAGGGCATCATATACATCACAAATGGCCATGATCCTTCCTGATAAAGGAATCTCACTTCCTGAGAATCCTTCTGGGTACCCTGTTCCATTCCATCGTTCGTGATGGGAACCAGCAATTTCTGCACCCATCATAAGGTAATTGTCGCCTTGTATCCGTTGTGCTGCTCTTTCAATGGTCTGCCGACCATAAATTGCATGCTTTTTCATGATTTCAAATTCTTCATCGGTCAGTTTATCCTCTTTGAGCAGTATTCTGTCAGGAATGCCGACTTTGCCTATGTCGTGAAGGGGAACGGACATAAAAAGCATTTCGATATAAGAGTCGGTTAAAATGTCGCCGTGAATACCTGTTTTTTGCAGATGGACAGCCAGGGCTTTGGCATACTTCTGTGTCCGTATGATGTGGGAACCTGTTTCAGGGTCCCGAGTTTCAACTATGCTGACCATGGCTTCAAGGGTGAACTGCTGGGATTTGGCCAGCTTTTTGATCCAGACAAATGCGGCCTGCCTTGCCAGAACAAACCGGGCAAAAGAAAAAAAGGAAAAATGGATTAAGGCAAGAACAACCGGCATGCCCGGGGAAATAAACATAGTGCTGTTTTTATAGAGGAGAAAACTTGAAAAGATAAGCAGCCCAATAAGGGCTAAAGTTGTAAGTATCAATACCGAAGGTTTGGGATAATAAGTAAAGACAGCAGCCATGGCCAAGAAAACGGCGATACACAACAAAAATACGATATGCTTATCCCAGATCGGTGTAATAACCACCCTGTTTTCAATGATGTTCTCAATTAAAGCTGCCTGGACTTCAATACCAGGGAAATGTGCATCGAAAGGGGTGTGGTGGATATCGTTCAAACCAGTCGCAGAAGATCCGATTAGTACAATTTTGTTTTTAATTTTTTCTGGTGAACACGTTTTGTTGAGTAAATCAACAGCCGAAACATAAGAATGGGTTTGTGCCGGTCCGCTGAACTGGATAAGTGCTTCACCGTCCTGGTTAATTGGAATGGTATAAGGGCCGGCAGAAATAAAAGGGCCGAAAAAATTGGATTTAATTTGAACATCTGTGATCCCTTTTGCAGCTAAAAGGGTAGACAATGCCAAGTGGGTATATATCCGGTCCCGGTATTGGATTAGCAGGGGCAGGCGCCGTAAAATACCATCATCATCATATTCACTGTTTGTAAATCCTGTGGTGCTGAACCCTTGTTCAAGTTCAAAAAGATTACATAAAGCCCCGGTTGCCTTGTGAGGGGTAAGCGTATCCGATTCATTCTGAACCAATACAATCGGCTCTCGGCATGGCGGTGACTTTGTGGTGTGGTCAAAGTGAAAAAATCGGGCGCCTGCAATATTTGTTTGGGATAATACATGGGCCAGGAATGCATCATTGTCAGTCAGCACATCAGGGATTCCCGGAAATTCTAAGTTTAGATTGAAATCATCAGCAAATTGTTTTTTTAAATTTTTCAATGCGCTGCGATCTGGCTCTGAAAGAAGAATATCCAGGCCAATGGATTGGGGATGCATCCTTCCGATTTCTTGAATAAGGCTTGCAAGACGATACCGGGGCCAGGGCCACTGACCCGCTTGTGACAGGCTGATTTCATCAATGTCAACAATGACGATATTGTCTGACAAGGCAGGTTTTCCGGCATATGCCATAAGCTGGTCATGGAAAAAAAGATCCACGGTTTTATAAAAACTGGAATTTAAATATGCGCCTGAAGCGATGACAAGCGTGATAAAAATGGCAGATAGCATGATCTGCATATTTACTGTTTTTGAGTCGTGGGAACTTGTTTCGTAGGGTTTCAAGGGCTTTCCAAAATTACCTTATCATTATTTCTACACGTCTGTTTCTGGGTTCTGACACATCATCTTTAGTTGGGATCAACAAATCGTTTTCACCATGGTATGTGACAGTTATCTTTTTTAATTGTACACCGGATTCTTTAAGGCGTTCTACCACGGCTTTAGCTCGTTTTACAGATAATTCATAATTATAACTGGCTTCACCTTTTGTGTCTGTATGCCCAATTACACTTACAAGTGACGGCTCCCTTTCCTGGGCGGTTTTAATAACCTGCGGGATCATTTTCATGCTGTCAGGTGTAAGTGTGACAGTATCTGATTTAAAATAGAGAATAAACGAAGCCGGTTTCAGTGGCTCAGCTTTGATCAAACCATCATAAGAGGTCGTTACCGAATCCTGTGTAATTGGTTTGCTTTCAGGGCTTGATGTCTCATTGCTTACAGCCGCATAAGTATAAGGTTGTGTAAGGACAGTCTCTGCTGCCTGGTTTTTCACAACAACCTGGCCTGTTTGCCCGTCTTCTTCGGGAAGCAGAATTACAGTTGTTTTTGATCCGCAGGAACAAAGCAGCAAAAGTCCTAAAATGAGGAAAATACAATTTTTAATCATTGAATGCTCCTTAATTTTCAACATTGATAATGAACCGGGTGCCCCGTATGCCAACAGTGGCTTTAGGCGTAGATAATTTCACTGCTTGAGGAGCAAGTTTGCTGATTTTACCTGAGTTATAAAGGCCTGATCCTTTTTCAAGGTACATGGAGAATGCATATGCCTGGTTTTTCGGTTCAAACCGGTATTGATTCAATTGAAACTGGCTGTTTGGGCCCAAGGTGAATCGCGTTCCATCGGTAAAGATCAACCCCGCATAGCTTTTGTCGCCCGTTAAAAGTATATCTTCCGTGAGAAGGTCTGATCCTTGGTTTGCCGTTAGTACCTTTTCTCCTCTCTGGATATTAACGTTACCGGTTGCAGTTTTTATCAGGGCTGCTTTTTCTTGTGCGAACGCAGTACTTATTATGATTAAAAAGCATGAAGTAACAAATAAAAAGAGATAATTCTTCATATAGGACTCCTTGGTCGATCCTGGGGGCAGAAACATTATGTTATTCTGCGAGATTTTTAAAACGGTTTTAATGATCGGGAACAATCCTAACAGATAGAGTTATACTTAGAAAGATAAAAACATGTCAAGGCATATAAAACCTTGGTTTCAAGAGTGACGGGCTTTAGAGATGATTTTTTCAAATTGCAGCTCGATAAAACATGGATTTTTATTTTGTCGTTTTATTCTCAAAGATAAAATCGTATAAAGATACCCAGATTTAATACTGAAAATGGTTACAATACATACTTATTTATATTTTTTTCTATGAAAAAATGTTTGCCCATATTAGTTATTTGGGTTTTGTTTTGTTGTGATTGCGATAAATTGCACGCTAAAAGCCTGAAGGTTGTCGTCAATGAAGTCCCCGGCCTTGCTTGGGCTGACGATCAAGGCGTTTATCGCGGCGGCTTTATGGAACTTGTCAGTGCAATTGATGAAGCATATAAAGCTGGATCAATAGATATCGTTGGGGTGTTTCCGTTTAAACGAAGCATCATTATGCTTAAAAAAGGTGCTGCGGATTTTTGCCTGCCCCTTATCAAAACGAAACAAGGCAACCCGATAAAAGGCTTGCTTTTTTCATCCGAACCTATCGGGTTCCATCAGACGGTTTTATATAGCAGAGCAGATAGACCTGGTTTAGATCTGGACCATTTGTATCAATATAAAATTGACGTAATCCGCGGGCATAAACCATTGACGTTGAACCGCCATGGCGGCGAGGTTTCCTCTGTGGAAAGCGGATTGTTAAAAGTTATGGGTGGCCGGTCAGACGGATTCATCATCTCCCAGGATGAAGGTGATGCATATATTCGGGAGCACAAAATAAAAACACTGCGCCGTCAACTTCACTCCAGAGTGCCAATTCATTTGGTAATGAAAGGTGGGCCGGGGTCAGAGTCTTTGGACGCCGTGTTGTCAGGAATCATCCAAGAACTTAGAGTCAGTGGGAAACTCAATGAGATAATGGATAAAATACATAAACCATTTTTTGACTGGCAGCCTTACGAAATGGATTGGTAGGGATTGTTTCGCAACGCATTCTCTTTCGGTTGTTATGCTTCTTCTGATACGGTATAAAGTTCCCAAACCCTATATTGCCATATATATAATGAGTGTTAATAAAGTGTTAATATGTAAAAAGGATAAACCATGCTTGAGTTAAAAAATAAGGAACTTTTAAAAAAAGGTGCATATATCGACGGTCAGTGGATGGAAAGTGATGATCGGTCGGTCTTTGATGTGGATAACCCGGCCACAGGAAAGGTCATTGCCCAAGTCGCCCGGTGCGGTGAAAAGGAAACGCAAAGAGCTATAGAGGCCGCCTACAAAGCATATGAATCCTGGAAAAAGACAACAGCAACCATTCGGGCGGACTTGCTATACAAATGGTATGAGCTGGTCATGGACAATGTTGATGACCTGGCAGCCCTGTTGACAGAAGAGCAGGGCAAACCCCTGGCTGAAGCGGCCGGGGAAATTCGCTATGGAGCAGCCTACATCAAGTGGTTTGCAGAAGAAGCCAGAAGAATATACGGAGATACCATTCCCCAGCCGTCCAGTGACAAGCGTATTGTCTGTATTAAGCAGCCGGTGGGTGTCGTGGCCTGTATTACTCCCTGGAACTTTCCCAATGCCATGTTGACACGAAAAATTGCACCTGCCTTGGCTGCAGGCTGTACAGTAGTATGCAAGCCTGCCGGTTATACGCCGTTGTCTGCCCTGGCCCTGGCAGAACTAGCAGGACAGGCTGGCATTCCTGCCGGGGTGGTAAATGTGGTTGCCGGCCAAACCCGGGCCATCGGAGATGCTCTGACATCAAATCCCATAGTAAAGAAACTGACTTTTACAGGGTCTACGGCTGTCGGGAAAACTTTAATTAAAGCGTGCGCTGACACTGTGAAAAAAACGTCAATGGAACTTGGTGGCAATGCACCGTTTATCGTGTTTGATGATGCCGATCTTGATGCTGCGATTTCAGGAGCCATTATTTCAAAGTACAGGAATGCCGGCCAGACCTGTGTCTGCTCTAATCGTCTAATGGTCCAGTCTGGGGTGTATGATGCCTTTGTTAAAAAACTTAGCGCCGCAGTTAATCAAATGAAAATGGGGCCAGGTACAGATCAAGGTGTTGCCATTGGCCCCCTGATTACAGCAGATGCTGTGGCCGATGTAGACGGTTTTGTTAAAGATGCTGTTGAAAAGGGAGCAAAGGTGGTTTTGGGCGGTGAACCTTCCAAGATCGGTGACAGGTTTTACAACCCCACCATTCTAACCAATGTCTCACCGGAAATGCGGGTGTTCAAAGAGGAAATTTTTGGTCCGGTGGCTCCTGTTTTTCGATTTGACACTGAACAAGAGGCTATTGAAATGGCAAATGATACGGAGTTTGGCCTTGCCGGATACTTCTATGCAAGGGATATCGGCCGCGTATGGCGTGTGGCTGAAGCTCTTGAGTACGGTATCGTCGGGATTAATGAAGGTCTGATTTCAAACGAAGCCGCCCCATTTGGCGGTATCAAAGAGTCTGGAAACGGCCGTGAAGGATCAAAGTATGGCCTGGATGATTATCTTGAAGTCAAATACCTTTGCATGGGAGGGATTGAATAAATTTATCTAAATTAGGCTTGTTTTGACACTGCGCCCCTAAATTGATAGGAGCGCAGTGTTATTTTGAGGTGGGGGTAGTTTTTTTAAGTTAAAGATTAAAGAATATTTATCACTAATCTTGACAAAACCCTGGCAGCCGTCCTATTTCATGCAGTATGAATAATAGTTCACACGAGTATTATGAAATAGCCTGTGCTCAGGTTGGGGAATCTCCCACAACCATTCTTGATACAGTGCGAAAAGGGATTGATGCTGCAATAGTTGAAGACAATCCTCATCTCCTCATTCTTTTTCATAAACTGGCAGGAGAAACATTATCCCGTATAGGGTGCCAGGATAAAGCGCTTATGCATTGGAATGCTGCCGTCGACCGTATGGACACCCAGGACGTCTCACCTGACTTGCGGGCCAATGTGCTTGTTTTGATCGGGGAAGTCTATGAATCTGTTTCTGACCATAAAAGGGCGTTTGATTATTATGCACAGGCGCGCTTTTTATACGAGAAATGTGAAGACCGCAACGGCCTTGCAGATTGTGCATACCGCACCGGGCGTATGTCTCTTAAAAAGGGTGATCTTCATGATGCAATAGAGTGTTTGATGGAAGCAGATTCTCTATATGAAAAGAAGACAGCAAATGCCGATCATCTGTTGCTCAAGGGCAAAGTATACGGCCAGCTCGGTGCCATACATGTAAAGCTTTTTAATTATGATGAAGCTATTCACTATTTTTTTCAGTCTTTAGAAGAGTATAATCTTTATGACTATAGTGAAGGCCTTGTCGACATAATGAACCATATCGGACAAACTTATTTAGCTAAAGGCCTTTATTTTAAAGCTCAAACATTCCTTTTGGATGGTTATGAGCACAGTATAGAACTAAAGGACCAAGTTCTTCAGCGTCGCTTCACATCTAATCTGTCTGAATTATATGAGAAAATGGGCGATTATAAAGGCGCGCTATCTTATCTTAAAAAGGCTTACGCTCTGAATGAGTCCAATTTTTCAAAAACATTAAATCAAAAGATCTCCGATATACATATGAGGAATGAAATCGAGAGAAAAGAAAAGGAGATCGAACTATACAAACTTAAAAACAATGATTTGAAGCGGACCAATACCATTATAAAAAGCCAGAATGATGCTTTGCAGGTTGCGTATAATAAAATGGAAGTTTTCGCACAAACAGATCCATTGACCGGGTTGGATAACAGAAGAAAAATGTATGATTCAATCCGGGGAGAGATGGCACGATATAAGCGCCATAGCCAAACTTTTTCATTCGTTCTTTTGGATGTTGATAATTTTAAGATTTTTAATGATACCTACGGCCACAATACGGGTGATATAGCATTAAAAGCACTGGCGAATCTTTTGAAGAGTCAGATACGGGACCAGGATGTCGCATGCCGCTGGGGCGGTGAAGAGTTTTTGCTGATGCTTCCTGAAACCGATATGGATGGCGCAATTCAACTTGCAGAAAAACTACGCAAGGCAATCGAACAATTAGAGATTGAATACGATAATGAAGAAATTCTTCATGTCACTGCAACTTTAGGGGTCAGTTCGTTCACTGAGTCGGACCGGCATGCGGATGAAATCATTACCCGTGCCGACCAGGCCTTGTATGAAGGCAAAAAAACCGGTAGAAATAAAGTCTGTGTTGATAGTGCCCATGCTGCCAATTAAGTTTTAGAAAAGATGTTATTTGCTTATCAGATAGTCGCAATTTAAAAAGGTTACGGTTCTATATCTTATATCAAGTCTCAAAATAAATTTCCGATTGGCCCTGGTGAACAAGGGTATCCCATATAACAAAAACCGGCTCGTTAGTTCTAAGAAGCGGCTGCCGAATTTTTTTCAAAAATCCGCCTGATGCCGTCTTCTTAGAACTAACGAGC
>JAKSAU010000899.1 GCA_022361535.1 Desulfobacterales bacterium | reverse complement strand
TTTCCTAACGCTTCTATGTCGTCGATCACCCCGTGGGGATAGCCCGGAGCAGACCCCAGGATCATAACGGTGCGTTTGTTTATGGCTTTTTCTACCTTTTGTGTATCAACCTTAAAGTCATCTTTCAACGGGATACGAATCGGTTTTACCCCGAAATATTCGGCTCCCTTTTCCCAGGCCACATGGGCTGATGCGGGAATGATCATTTCAGGGTATTTGACTTTTCTTAATTTCTTGGCCATATCCCTGTAGGTTTTAACAGCTAAAAGGCAGCTTTCCGTGCCGCCGGAGGTCATTATTCCACAGGCCTTATCATCTGCATTGAGAAGATTTGCAGTCATTTTTACCACTTCAGCTTCAAACCGCTTCAGGCTTTTAAACGCCATAGGGTTTAGCCCGTTGGCAGATGAATAGATCCGGCCTGCGTCATTTAGAAAGTCGGAAAATTGTTCATCCAGGTAATAGACCAGACTCCATGTTTTTCCGGTTTTATAGTCAGGATCATCTTGTCCAAAGGATTTCAATTCGGAAAGAACGTCATCAAAATTTCGGCCCTTTTCCGGGATAGCAGTTGTATTCATGATTGACCTCACTGAATTAATGATTTTGCAATATACGCCATGGTGATACCCAGGTAGTTGCCGACAGCATAACCAATTATGCCCGTTGTCAATCCGGACAGGATGACCGCCTTATTTTTAAGGGCAGAGGCCACTACCGGTACAAACGGCGGAGAACAGATGGCCGAGGCAGACGTGATGATAAAGGTATCTGTATCTATTTTAAATAGCTTGCACAGGATTGCATGGAGGGTTAGCGAGCCAAACACACAAACCAAGACATAGGTGAGCAGGGGTATGTTTATATTTTCCAACAACCGTTCTATGCTGGACATGGAACTGACCGTAAGGCAGAAGATCAGGATCAGGTACATACCCAGTTGAAATGTTTTTTGGATGTTTCTTATTTGGGGAATGAATGAGGCGCCTATGCCAAGTGTAGTGATCGTTAAAATGGTTACAGCTGTGGATTGGGATTTGGGAAAAAGCTGGCTGATACCAACTGAGATACCCACAATAAGTGCTGAAAGAACCATGGCTATACCAAAACCCTTTAATATTGCAGGGG
>JAKSAU010000712.1 GCA_022361535.1 Desulfobacterales bacterium | reverse complement strand
GAACAGGTCGGCATGCTTTTCCAGCACGCCGCGTTATTCGATTCGCTGCCGATTTGGGAAAACGTCGCGTTTGGTCTGCTTGCCCGCAAGCAATGCAACCGCACGCAGGCCCGCGATATCGCCGCGGACAAACTGCGCCTCGTCGGCCTGCAATCGGATGTCTTGGACTTATTTCCCGCGTCGCTATCGATCGGCATGCAAAAACGTGTCGGTCTTGCGCGGGCCATCGCCACGGATCCCAAGATTATCTTCTTCGACGAACCGACAACCGGCCTCGATCCGATCATGGCAGGCGTCATCAACAATTTGATCGTTCACGTAAACCAAGAAGTCGGCGCCACCGCCATCACCATTAGCCACGACATGAATTCAGCGCGAAAGATCGGTGATCGGATCGCTATGCTCTACGATGGCCGGATCATCTGGGCGGGCCCGACGGATGCCATCGATTATTGCGACAATCCATATGTCACGCAGTTTATTCATGGCGAAACCGAGGGGCCGATAAAGCTCGCGGCCCGATCCTAGCCGCTCATAGCCCGTCCAATTCCGGCAACCGGTATAACGTGAACAACGGTTTCAACGCCGGCCGATCGCGAACGCGTTTACAAATCTCGGCGAGTTTGGGATGCCGCGCCAATAGCCCCTCCGTGTCATAGTGCCAGCACACCATCGGCGCGATACAGATATCGATCAGCGAAAACTGATGTCCGGAAAACCACTCTTCGTCGGATGCCGCCTCCTCGATCACGGCAAAGGCGCGGTCCCAACGTTCAACTGCCGCCGCTTTGACACCCTCTACACCATCGGATGCCGTGGTGTAGCGGTCGGCGTATGAATATCGGAGATCGGACTCGTACACGTTAAAATACATATGCATTAGCCAACGATAGGCTTCGGCCCGTGCCGAAGACCCGACGGGCGGCAACAACGGAGGATCCAGAAGTCGTTCCACCAACGCCAACGCAATTGCCAGCGATTCGCTAACCGCGCTGCCATCCGGAAATAGAAGGACCGGAATTTGCTTCATCGGGGAAATTGCCTCGAACGCCGGATCGTCGACCCGGCCATCGGTGCGCTTCACCTTTATCCGAGTAATCGGTTGACCCATTTCTGCAAGAATTGCGTCGGGTATAAAGGCACCCGTACGGGTGCCCCAATACAACGTATACATGCGTAACTCTCTCCTTCAGTTACCCGCAATTATAGCTG
>JAKSAU010000810.1 GCA_022361535.1 Desulfobacterales bacterium | reverse complement strand
TGGCAAAAAGGAGATCACCATGAAAAAATATATAGTTGTTTTCATCTCGTTCTTTGTCCTGGTTCTGCTTGCCGCTGTTTCAAATGCGGCACAGGTTTCTGTAATTTCTAAAGAAACATTGAAATCATGGATGGATGAAGGGCCTGTTGTTGTTCTAGACGCCCGCCAGGGCCGTGACTGGAAGTCATCTGAATTCAAGATCAAAGGGGCGAAAAGGGCTGCCCCTAAAGACTTTTCCACCTGGAAAAACGAGCTTCCAAAGGACAAAAAAATCGTAATCTACTGCGCCTGACCCAATGAGTATACAAGTGCCAGTCTGGCACAAAAGCTTATAAAAGAAGGGTTTTCAGATGTCCATGCCCTTAAGGGAGGATGGCGGGAATGGTCAAGGTCCAAATTTCCCCTTGACGAAAAATAACGTTAATATAATTAGCTACGCCCCGGCCCGTCTTTTCCCGGCCGGGGCCGCCTAAAGTTCAAAGATACCGCATTTAATATTGGCTAATAAACTCGTACGTCTTAAGAAAAAGGTATCAGGCGTATATTATAGAAAAAACGACAACCGATTTTAAGCGATAGTCGGGACGTTACCTGTAAGCACCTGCTTTTATCATATGTGTATGTCTCTATTAGCATGCATACTCCGGCGTGCGTTATTCCCGATTTTATGATATATCTCTTTAAAATACGTACCCCCTAAACCCGAAAAAACAAATAACGCCATGGCGATTCGTATACTAAAACTATTAATAGTTATATGTATTTTGTTACAGACTCCCTGCCTGGGAGCAGAAAGCTTATCCTCTCCCATTTTGCTTAAAATGAACCACCAATTCCCTGAAAATACGATGGGATCAAAAGTGGATGCCTGGTTTGCCGATCAGGTGAACAAACGGACCAATGGACAGGTAATTATTAAGATATTCTGGTCAAACCAGCTAGGAGAACCCCGTGATAACCTGTCTTTAATATCCAGGGGGGTATTGGATATGGCGGCCATGTCGCCGGGTTATTTTCCGGACAACATGCCCCTTTTGGCTGCACCAAACTCCATTCCCATGGCCATGGACAATGTCTGCCAGGCAAAAGAAATCATGGAAGCGTTTATCCGAAAAGTTCCCGAGGTATCCAAAGAGGCGAAAACCCTTGGTATTCGCCCTTTGTTTTTCCATGTGCTCAATCCGTATTATCTGGTTAGTAAAACGCCCATCACAAAACTTATCCATTTAAAAGGAAAGCGAATCCGGACCTGGGGTAGTCATATGCCTGAACTTATACGGTCCGCCGGGGCAAAACCTGTCCCGCTTTTCTTGCCGGATGTATACCCGGCCCTTGAAAAAGGTATTATTGACGGGTGCCCTTTCTCCCTTGACCTCATGGTTAGTTACGATATCTACAAAATCGCCGGACATGTCAGTGAGGTGATTTTATGGGAAGGGCCGGGCTGGGGGATCTGGATCAGTGAGGCTGTCTGGGAAAAGCTTCCCGAAAAGGTCCAACAGGTTATCCTAGAAACAGCAGCAAAGGCCGTTGAGAAAGATATGCACATGGCGTTGGAGGCTGAAAAGCAGGCCAGAGTTTTTTTGCGCTCTAAAGGAGCTCGTTTTCACACCTTTCCAAAGTCAGATATTGAAATTTGGAAAGCATCATCCCCTGATTTTTTTAATGCGTTCATTCAAAAAATGGAAAACCAGGGAAAGAAAAAGGCAGCCATACAGATGGTTGAAATTTGGCAGCAGTTGCGGCAGAAAATTACCTGCCCATAACCGGGTAAAACCAATTTTACATAGCAGACACCCATGAAAATGAATATCAGAAATAAATTTTTGATCTGGTTTATGTCCATAAGCCTGGTACCCATTTTCCTCGTGGCTGTCATTGCCATGGCCATCAACAAAAAAACGCTTACAGACAGAGCCTTTTCCCAGCTTGAAAATGTAAGAGAGGTCAAGGCACAGCAAATTAAGTCATATATGGAAGGGCGAAAAACTGATCTTGGTATTCTCATGGACACGGTAGACAGCCTTCGCCAAGCCGCTTTTAATAAACTGCGCACAGTACAGGAAAATAAAAAGGCCCAGATCATTACTCTTTTTCATAAAATCGCCAAAGATCTTGAAGTTCTTTCCAAAAGTGTTGTTGTGACAAGGGCATTAAAAGATTTTCAATCTGTTCTGGATAGCCAAGGTGCTTTTGATACTCTTCTTTATAATTTTTTTGAAACAGAAAAATACGGTGATACCCTGGCTAAATTCAAGGATATTTACGGCTACTACGACCTGCTTTTGGTAACAACTGAAGGGGATGTTGTATACTCTTCCACAAGGAGTACAGAGCTTGGACAAAACCTGGTTACAGGTGCTTTATCTCCCTCAAGGATAGGTGATTGTTTCAAGCAGGGAGTAACTCAATTCACGTTTTGTGACTTTCATCCCGATGCATCAGGCAGGTACTTTGCCCTTTTTGCAACTCCCATAAAGGACAAAGGCAATACAACCTTAGGAACGATTATTTTGAAAATTACTCCGGATGCAGTGAACGAAATTATGCTCAGGCACCAGGGCATGGGGGATACAGGTGAAACTTATTTATCGGCTATTGTGAACAAGGAAACGCGCTTGCGAAGCCGAAGGCTTTTGACCGAAAGCAATATCGGAGACAGAGTCCATGATAGCCTTCCTAAAAAAAATATCTTTACTAACGTAAAACCTATTATCAGGGTTGGCCTGTCCGGGGAGTCGGAAATTGCCATATATGAACCCATTCCTGTTTTCGGAACGACTTATATTTTATCCACAAGGATGGATTTAAGAGAAGTCATTGACCCTAGACGCCAGGACCAGGCTATGGATTTCTTCTCAAAGTATGTCCAGGCATACGGGTATGCCAACCTCTACCTGATCTCTGCTCAGGGGCAGGTCTTTTACTCGGTTATTGATGACAGGCAACACCCGGGAAACCTCAAAGATCGCCCGAAATCAGGTTTAACTAAGCTTTTCCGCAAAATTATGGTTGAAAAAACGGTGGGGTTTGTCGATTTTTCAAAATCCCAAACAGATGAGAGACCCTATGCATACTTGGGTGCCCCCCTGATGTATCAGGGCCGCGTTGACATGATTGCCGTCTTAAAATTACCCCCGGACGGCTTTAATACCATTATGCAAGTCAAAAAGGGGCTTGGAAAAACCACCGATATTTACCTTGTGGGACAGGATCATTTGCTCAGATCTGACTCTTTTCTTATCCCGGATACCCATACTGTAATTCATTCTTTTTCCAATCCTGAGACCATTCGTGTAGAAACCCTGCCTGTACAAAAAGCATTGAACGGGGAAACAGGGAAAACCTTTGCCTTGGACTACCGGAACATAGAGGTTTTATCCGCCTATGCCCCGCTAAATATCATGGGTACACCTTGGGCTGTAATTGCAGAAATCGATAAGGACGAAGCCCTATCATCCCTGACATTATTCATGCTCCTTGTCAGTCTGGCCGCGATTATAACTGCAGGCGTTATTTTTATATTCTCGTTTTATGCGGCCAAACGGTTGTCCGCACCTGTACTGGCACTAAAATCAGCTGCCGAACAGGTTAAAAACAAAACCTATGATATCCACGTGAATGTGAATACCAGTGATGAGCTCCAGCTTCTGGCAGAAGCGTTCAATGATATGACACGAACCGTAAAAATTCGGTCAGACGCCTTGGAACAGAAAATAAAGCTGCTTGAAACTGCCCAGGCCGATGTAAGGAAAAGTGAAGAACGATTCAGGGCACTTGTGGAAAGTACCTCAGACTGGATTTGGGAGGTTGATCCAAACGCTTATTACACCTACGCAAGTCCAAGAGTTACAACCATGCTCGGCTATCACCCGGATGAAGTTGTCGGTAAAACACCTTTTGATTTGATGGCGGATTCTGAAAAAGAGCGAATTGCAGACACATTCTACAAAACTGTAGCAGCACAAAAACCTTTCTCTAACCTAGAGAATGTTAACATTCACAAAGAGGGCCACCCAGTCACCCTGGAAACCAGCGGGATTCCCTTTTTCGATGAAAATGGAGATCTTTTGGGGTATAGAGGCATTGACAGGGATATTTCAATGCGGAAAAAAAACGAAGAGGCCCTGTTGTTAACGGAAAGTGTGTTTACCAATTCCATAGAAGGCATTGCCATCACTGATCGGGACGGCATTATTCAAAGGGTCAATCAGGCGTTTTGCGATATTACCGGTTATACCCGGAAAGAGGCGATTGGTAAAAATCCAAGAATATTAAAATCTGACCGCCATGATATGCGTTTTTATAAAACCATGTGGGAAGATCTGTTGAACACCGGACAATGGAGCGGGGAAATCTGGAACCGAAGAAAGGATGGCTCTGCGTATCCGGAGTGGCTCTCCATTTCCTCCATTAGAAATGAGGCTGGTGAAATTACAAATTTTGTATCCCTTTTTCATGATATCTCCGAAAAAAAACTTAAAGAAGAACAACTCCAATTCCTGGCATTCCATGACCCATTAACTAAGCTGCCCAACCGAAAACTACTATATGACCGTGCAGCGGTTTCTTTAAAAAACGCTAAACGGCTCAACCGAAAAATGGCCCTTTTGTATATGGACATGGATAATTTCAAGCATATCAATGACTCATACGGCCATCCGTTCGGTGATGAGTTTTTAATCCGGGTCAAAGAGCGCATCAGTACGATCTGCAGGGAAAGCGACACCTTTGCCCGGTATGGGGGAGATGAGTTTGTCATTGTATTAAACAATATAAACAGTAATCAAGAGGTTATTGATTTTTCCAACCGGATCATCGATCTTTTTAAAACTCCTGTGACCATCATGAAAGAAGAAGTGTTCACATCTGTGAGCATTGGGCTTGCCATCTTCCCTGACGACGGAAATGACCTGGTTACACTTGAAAAAAATGCAGATATGGCTTTGTATGAAGCAAAACGTGACGGAAAAAGACGGTCTTTCCATTTCAAACCTACCCTTAAAGACAAAATGCTCCGCAAGATCAGCCTGGAAAACGGTCTGCGTCAGGCCATACAAGAGTTTGATACGTTCAATGTTGTATATCAACCAAAGGTGGATACAAAGGGTGAAGCTCATATTCACAGTGTGGAAGCCCTGCTCAGATGGCAGTTGGACGGTCAGGGGATCAGTCCGGCCGAATTTATCCCAATCGCAGAAGAAACAAACCTAATCATCCCTATTGGTGAATGGCTCATGTTAAAGGCCATTCAAGATATCAAGGCCATTCACGATGCAGGCTATCCTAAGATATCTCTTTCGGTAAACCTTTCTGCAAAACAGTTCAATGATGAAAACTTGTTTAGCACCATAGACAGAATTCTCAACACCACACATTTTCCCCCAGACAAACTTTGCTTTGAAATTACGGAAAGTATCCCCATGGAAAATACAGGCCGAGTGTTAAAAATAATGAAAAAAATGGCTGCAAAAGGTATCCAATTGTCCATGGATGATTTTGGAACAGGATACTCATCACTGGGCGTTCTCAATGACTTTCCTTTGAATGAACTGAAAATAGACAGGTCCTTTGTCATGGACATTCCTGAAAATCAGAATCACGCTGCCATTTGTAAAACCATTATCCGTATGGCAGATGCCTTGAAAGTAAATGTCGTAGCAGAAGGGGTGGAAACCCTTGAACAGCTTGAATTCTTAAAAAACAATCGCTGCTATCTCATCCAAGGATATTATTTTTACAAGCCTATGGACTTTAGCTCCTTTAGAACTGTACTTGAAGAAACACCAATTGACTTAAAAACCTAGTGGCCCAATCAGGTAAGCTTGGCACCCATCATCCGGTTAATTACAATTTTATGGGATTTTCCAAATTCCATGATCTCTTCGGGTTTAAACTCCCCTTTTAGATACGTGTCCAGGAAAGCCGGTACCGAAAGCATGTATAGAATATAGGACATATGTCCTGAATACCCTGTTTTATCAAGCTGCTGAAGCACATGCAGGGTTTTGGCTGCCAGCTCCATAACTTTTTGGCTCACAGCCGGGGGATTTTCTGTGCTGCAGACATGGACAGAATAAATCCGGCGGCAGGAAAAAGGCCTGACTTCATAGATCATACAGGCATTGGTTTTCATTAAAAACGGGCAGGGAGAAAACTCATTGCTTTCCCGCTTCTTGATCTCTTTGCGAAAGGCTTTGGTCAGTGTTTTTTGCCTGGACTTGGGCATTTTTTCCATGGCCTGACGGATTCTTAAGCCTTCCAGGGTGGTGATATCAGTACTGTCAGCAGCTCTGCAGCAAAAGCTGCATCCCTTGGTACAGGCCTGATCCTGTTTCAGCTCATTGGCAGCCTCTTCAAATCTATCATATATCTCTTTTAATGCTGGTATTTTTTCGTACATGGCTCTCCTTTTTTTCCAGGCTGCAATTATGGTGTTTTTTTTCCTGTCCTGCAAGGTAATTAAAGATAAACAATAAATACTTTTGCTTTGACATTGTACACTGTCCTCCATTATAATTTGGATAACCTTCGAAGCACGGCACCGGTTCAGGTTGAACGCCACAATCCATCTTGCCCTATAGGGACCCGGAAACCACCCAGTTCCATATTCTGTAAAATCTGAAAATAGAGCGTTTTACTCGCATACACTTGATTTTAAAAGTAATTACTACTGTTCCCGCTCCTTTGGCGCAGAGTAATAGCAATCAATTGGCTTCGAAGATTTAAATCGTAACTTGAAAGCAAAAGGAGGTCAGTATGCCGGTAAAAGTCATCATCAAAAGAAAATTTAATAATCCGGATTTTAAGAAAATTTCTGAAATGCTGGTACAGGCACGCACCAATGCCATGGGCGAATCCGGATATATCTCCTCGGAGACACTTGTTAACAGCACAGATCCAAATGAAATTGTAGTTTTGTCCATGTGGGAAAAAAAAGAGGACTGGGACAACTTCAAAGACTCTCCTCCTCGCAGAGAGCTTGAAGCTATTTTTTCAGAAATGCTTGAGAGCCCCACACAAGCAACTGTTTATAAAATGGGCATGGCCCGGGAACCGTATTGATAAAATGCCCTGGTGCAAAAACAGGCACCAGGGCTCCACAATATTTCTACTTGACTGGTACTTCTGTGGTTACCGATATCTTAACGGGCCTTTTGAGTGATAAAAATAGGCATGGGCAGGAAACGTAGTGATTCCCATGGAAGAGAGGATCTCTTTTTTTGCAGAGGCCAGGTTGGTAAAGGTTTTAGCTGTTGATGAGATTCTGTAAAACATTTCCCCCCATGAATTCAGGTAAATCGCACAATAGTCATCAACCTGGGTTTGGGACCGGCTGACATAGAAATTAACAGTTGAAAATACGGCAACTATACGTGGCACAGACTCAGTAAGATCATAAAACTCAATGGTCGGATTGAGCATTACGGAAAAAAAATCCTGCATGGCCCTATACATATTGTTAATGTCATTATGGCTGACATTGGTAGGGTTGGGAACAAGGATTATTTCTGTGCTGTCGGCCTTATACAGGCCGTTATAAATCAGCCATGCTCCTATCTCTTCTACTGTTTGTGCCTTGATCAAGGACTCTTCACTGGACGCGGGCATTTTCGGGTCTTTATTGAACAACTCCCATTTGCCTGATAAAGGGCCTGATGAGTGATATCTAAGGTTCAAATTTGAAAAATGTTTTTCACTCTTGGATACCATGAGGATATTCTTGATTTTATTGGGCTTGTCCTTGTAAACAATATCCACCTTTCTTTTTAAAGCGTCCCTGTCTTCCTGGGAAATCATCAAATCTTCGGAGGATATGTTTTTAAATGCTTTTTTAACGTGTTCGTACTTGGACAGCATATAATGCTCAATTGAAGTCGAAAGCCTGCGAATTTTGGCATCGTTCCAATTTCTAAAACTGCCGATTTCATATATTTTTCGGCGATTCCATCCCCAGTCCGACAACAACTTTTCGACCAGAATCCTTCTGATACCGAATATGGTGTCATCTATTTCATCATGTTGGGCAATTTCAAGTTTTAGAAAAAAGCAGGTCAGTATGATATTAATTGACTGGGAGTCGTTGGCTGAATCATAATACGCCAAAAGTTTGTCCAGCACCATAATATAGGAGTCGTTTCTGGCAAACCGCAAATGAATTCCAGAGTTCATCCATTCATTTTTATACTGGTTGCACAAAAGAATATCTGCTCCGTAAGACTGGATATACAGCTCAAGCAGGGCCATTTTAATTACCGATTTGAAAGGGCTTTTCAACCATTTGACCATCTGCCAGATAGAGGCACCGAAATATTCATTAACCGGTATGGCATGGATATCACCAAGATCTATATAGCGCTCAGTTGCCTTGTAAGGACTCACATGCTTGCGGATTGTATGATAATAATTGATACTGATTCCAGTGGGAATTACAGACCACAACGGCAGTTTGCCTGCCACATGAATCATGGTCCTGTAAAACTCTTCTTTTAACAGCCTTGCCTGGGCAGTCCCTGAACTTTCCCGGGTGGATTGACCAAAATCATTAACTTTTGCCTTGTGAATATCTACGACAAAAAAAGTTACCTGGATTTTGAACCGGTCTTTGGCCATTCTCTCGATCATCCTAAGCTTTCGGACAAACCGTTTTAGCTGATCAACAGACATTTTATTTTCATAAATACAAACCCAGTAATCAATATCAGATTCTGTGGTCTGTGCTAAAGAGCCGACACTTCCCATGGTATACAAAGCTTCAATACAAGGACTTGGATTAACACCGGAACTTATTTTGGGCTTTAAGGAATATTTTTCAACTATGGCAACTGCCTGTTTGGACGGACAAAAATCTGAAATACCACATGGGGTATCTTCAAATAAACGGTTTGCCCCCCTGATGTCAATGTTTTCATGAATCAAAACAGGGATGATCTGGAAAAGATCTGCCTGGAGTGGGGTGAAAAGGTCATAAGCTGTTAAAAGGCTCAGCTTGTTCTGATTCAAAAACTTGCGCTGCCCGTACCGGACAAATTCGGAAAAAATAAGTATATTAATTTCTGAGACAACCGATTCTGAAAACTTTGGAAAATCTTTTATGCGCAATTGGTATTGTCTGGCATTATAGTCAATCCCCCTCGTTTGGGTATCTGACCCTGTATAGGCTGGAAAACGTGAAAATCTTGCTTTAACAAATGACAGATCTGCATGATCAAGAGACGCTGTATCAAAGGAAACTCCTGATATATTTGCGTGGGCCAATGACGCATATGACAGGTTGGCATCCTTAAACGTACATTTGGATATTTGGGCACAAGTTAAGTCCGTATCTTTGAATTCAGCCCCGTCAAAGTTACAATTGAACAACTGTGCCCCTTGAAAACTGCACTTGTTAAAAACCGCTCCTTGTGCATTTACATTGAAAAGCACGGCGTTATCAAAATGTACGCCTTCAAAACAGGCGTGTGTCAGATCCATCTTAAGAAAGCGGCTCCCTTTGAAAAAGGCTCGGGAAACAGAGATTTTTGACCAATCACCGTTTTTAATCATGCAGTCATTAAAATAAAGAATGGAAGCAGAAAACTTAAGCCCTGAAAACAAAGAACCCTCAAGCAAACGGCCTTGAAAATTAAGACTGCCACTTGGAATATTTCTTTTCAGGGCGTTGAATTTTTCTTTTTCAGGATCTTTAAAAAAAGATTTAAACAGCCTTTTGGGTTTTGGACTTTTTTGCCGGGGTATGTCTACCTCAGTATCCCTGGCTGGTTCAATACTTTTTTTCTCTTTTATAAGAAGTTGTTTGGCTTTTTCTATAAACGCCTTTTCTTCATTCTTCATTGCCCTGCCACCGTGCCCGATGATTCTGACAACCCTTTCTGGTCTTTTTCTGACAATACCTAAAACACAGGCCATATTTATCCCAAACCGGTCTGTTCGGTATTGTTGTTTATTTAATGCAATGTCCTGGATAAAAAAGAACGACGTCCTGGATAGTGTTGATACCTCCCTTAAAATTGCCGGTATCATTCCGGGATGATTTTCCTTTACCCGCCCCATCAAATCTAACAACGGTATTTTGCCGCACAGTACCAACGCTTTAAAAGCGGCAAGGGCTTCATCACTATCTGAATTGACAAACAACTGCCATATCGGGTCAAACATCTCCGGGTACAACCCCATTGATGAATTTTCAACGATATTGTAAACCGTTATTCTGACTTTTCGGCCACCATAAGAATCAAGGGAGTCAATGAGAAGATCGGATGGAATTTTTCCTATCATCATTGCCAGGGCTTTTAGCCCGATAACCATTGTTTCCGGTGTTCCTGACGAGGCTTCGCCCTCCATGAGGATTTTCGGGTCTCTTAGCACGGGGTCTATGTGGCTTAAAAAAGGATCAACATCCTGTTTTCTGTCAAACAGGCCGGCGTAAAAAGAAATCACAGGCCGACGATACCGGATACTCTTTAAGATTTCTTTAAACACTTTGGCAAACTTAAGCCTGGTTTCAGGAGAGGCCTGTAGATATTGTCCTAAAAGACAGAGTTTTAAGGGTTCTGGCTCCTCAAAAATGAACTCTTTTAGTTCATCAATACTGACTTTGCCGATCAATAGGCTTTTAAAGGCATATATCGCTCCGGCATCTTCCAACTTCAACAGTTGCGTAAATAAAAACGCCTTGTCCCCTAAAGGCATATAGGAAAAAATACTTCGATATAGACCAGCAGAAAGTTTTGAAGCTATTTTATAAGCTTTGAAATAGTTACCATTTTGTGCAGATCTCTCCAAATCCTGGACAAGAATTTCCTGGATTTTAGAAAGGCCTATTTTAGCCTGTGAGTTTAAGGCCCTGCTTGGAGAAGACAGACCTAAAATAATCAATGGAATGCCAAGGGCCGAATCATAATCCGATGCCTCGCTGATCAGTTCCAGTCTTTCATTTTGCCCAATCTGCTCCCAATAAAACTCAAGCCTGTTGGGATTATTAAAGATCTGTGCCTTATCCATAGTTAATTAAGATTAAGGGAAACCTAAGCAACCAACCCTGTCTTCCCTTGATCTTTCAACTTTCTTTTTAGTGATATTTAAGGGTCAGTAAACCGGAAATCACCCAGTTTTATACATCCCCATCTTTAATAAAACAGCTCGTAATATTATCATATCCTGTCATATTTTAAGAGAAAAATCTGGTTGATCATTGGTTTGTATTTCAGGAAAAACAGACCATTAGCTCGTCTTTTCATACTTGTGGCCTTAGTATAAAAATTTGAACTAACGACCTCACCCAAAAATTACAATCGGGCCAGGCGTGCGCTCTGACCAATTACGCTACAGGTCTTTTTGATGGATTCTGAAGAGGCAGTCTGCAAAATGTGAACAGCAAAGTTATTACAGGCTCAATAACCAAAAAACCCCGGCCGCCATACATGGGCGACCGGGGCAGAGTATGCTTTCGAGGGTGTGGTGGGCCTGGGTGGATTTGAACCACCGACCTCACGCTTATCAGGCGTGCGCTCTAACCAGGCTGAGCTACGGGCCCCGGCGTCCGGACGTGGTGTCCTGAGACGAGGACGGCGCCCGTGGCCGGTACAGGCCGGGCGCCGTGGACCGGGATGCTACTGCGTTTCCCGGGGGGCTTCAAGGTGGCGGCAGATCTCCCGCGTCCCGTTGCTCGAT
>JAKSAU010000701.1 GCA_022361535.1 Desulfobacterales bacterium | reverse complement strand
TTGCTGCTTTTGGCTCCGACCTTGACGAAGCTACCCAGAAACAGCTGACCCGTGGTGAAAGACTGGTTGAGCTGCTGAAGCAGCCCCAGTACCAGCCCCTGCCCATGGAAAAACAGGTTACTGCCCTGTATGCCGGTACCAAAGGCTACATGGATGCCTATCCCAAAGAAGCGGTTGCCAAATACGAAGAAGTTCTCTATCCCTTCGTTGAAAATCGTTTCCCCGAGGTGTTCAGCGGCCTGAAAGAAAAACAGGAAATTACCTCTGATATCGAAGCCAAACTGAAAGAATGCCTGGCTGCCTATGACGAAGAATTCAAGGAAACCGTCTAAACCCAAATTTTAGACAGGATAATTGAAAATAAAGACTAAATTATAGGCGAAAAGGTAGATCATATGGCAAACTTAAAAGAAGTACAATCGAAGATAGTCTCGGTAAAAAAGACTAAACAGATTACCTCTGCCATGAAAATGGTCGCCACTTCAAGATTGCGCGGTGCCCAGAATGCAATGGAAGCATTTATGCCCTACGCTTCCAAATTTGCGGAAGTTCTGGGCTCCATTGCCGGGAAAGCCGGGGAAGAAGCATCTCCCCTCCTGGTACCCAAAGAAGAAGTTAAAAAGGTGGCCCTGCTCCTGTGTACATCTGACCGGGGGTTGTGTGGCGGTTTCAATATCAATCTGATTGATAAAGCTGAAAAAATGCTGGCCAATGAGCTTGCAGGCAAGGAAGTATCCCTTGTATGCTACGGTAAAAAAGGTCGTGACTGGGCTACAAAGCAGCCCAATGAGATCGATGAAGAATACATCGGTGTTGTTGGCGGCAATGTTGAATTCTCAGTGGCTTCCGGTTCAGGCCAGAAACTCATTGACAGCTTCCTTGACGGAACTGTTGATGAAGTATATCTGATTTACTCTGAATTCCAGAGCATGGCAAGACAGATTCCCACAGTAAAACAGATCCTCCCCATCCCGTCCCTTGACGATATGGTGGGTGAAGAAACAGAAGCGGACGCTGATGCACCGTTCCTGCCGGAACATATCTGCGAGCCTTCGTCTGATGCTTTACTGGGTGAAATGTTGCCCAAGAATATTTTTATTCAGATATATGATGCTTTGCTTCAGACATCCACCAGCGAGCATGCTGCACGTATGCGGGCCATGGAAAATGCCACCAAGGCATGTGACGACATGGTCGGTGAACTGCAGATGCTCTTCAACAAAACCCGTCAGGCTGCCATTACCGCAGACCTTATGGATATTGTTGGCGGTGCTGAGGCACTTAAAGGGTAAATCAGAAAAACTACGCATAAATAAACAGCTTTATAGGAGAAAAAAATGGCTGAAAATATAGGTAAAATCTCACAGGTTCTCGGCGCTGTAGTTGACGTTGAGTTTGAGCCCGGAAACCTTCCTCCGGTTCTGACCGCACTGACCGTAACCAACCCCACCATCGGTGACATGGAAGACAACCTGGTACTCGAAGTTGCCCAGCATCTGGGTGACAATGTTGTACGCTGCATCGGTATGGACGTAACCGACGGTCTCCAGAGAGGCATGGTTGTAAAAGATACCGGCGCCCCCATCATGATGCCTGTTGGTGAAGCATCTCTCGGCCGCGTTCTTAACGTTGTGGGCCG
>JAKSAU010000889.1 GCA_022361535.1 Desulfobacterales bacterium | reverse complement strand
ACGACAGTCAATGCAATTGTGTAGATAAACACCCCTAAAAAGGAACGTTTTTTAAGATCTCGTATTACCCGCGGGGATAGTGTTTGCGTCCAATAGGCCAAGGCAACCTCCTTAATAGGAGGACCATACCAGAAAAACTTAGAATCCGTAATATTAAATTTTTCTCATATACATACTTGTGAGAAGTATTACTGCGACATACCCCGGCAAATGAAAATCATTAAAGATACAAAAAGGGGCAGTACCTTTGAATAGATACTGCCACCTCAATATTATTATCCTATTTTGGACTCAGGACACTAAACAATTAAAATTATAATGTGTTCTATACGGCTAATTTACCTTCTTTGCCTACTACTCCATAAACGGATAGGGATAGTTTGTCGGGGGGACAAAAGTTTCCTTGATGGTTCTTGGGGAGGTCCAGCGGATCAAATTGAGCAGGCTGCCGGCCTTGTCATTGGTTCCGCTCTTCCTGGCGCCGCCAAAGGGCTGCTGGCCTACAACGGCACCCGTGGGTTTGTCATTGATATAAAAATTACCGGCTGTATGGGTAAGCCGCTCCATCAAGGCGTTGACCACGTTACGCTCCCGAGCAAAAATAGCCCCTGTCAGGGCATAGGTGCTGGTTTTGTCCAGCAGATCAAGGGTTTTGTCAAGATTTTCGTCCTCATAAACATAAACTGTTAGAACAGGACCGAAGATCTCTTCAACCATGGATTCATAGACAGGATCTTTAGCAAGAATGACAGTGGGTTCAATAAAGTACCCCTTTGATTTATCCCGTTCACCACCCATGATAACATCGGCGTCCACTGATGATTCTGCCCGCGTAATATATCCGTCAATGGTATCAAAGGCCTTTTCATCAATCACGGCATTGACAAAATTTTTAAACTCAGTCACGGGCCCCATTTTGATGTCGTCCAGTTGCTCTCTAATTTTCTCTTGGACTTGTGGCCAAAGGGATGAAGGCATGTAAAGACGCGAGCATGCAGAACATTTCTGTCCCTGGTATTCAAAGGCCCCGCGTACGGCTGCCGTGGCTACCTGGTCAACATCTGCACTGGGGTGGGCAAAGATATAATCTTTGCCGCCGGTTTCGCCGACAATTCTTGGATAGGAGGTATAGGTATCGATATGTTCCCCGGTTTTCTGCCACAAAGTCTGGAAAACCCCTGTAGAACCTGTAAAATGAATACCTGCAAATTCCTTGTGGGAAAGCAGAATGTTTCCGATCTGGGATCCTCTGCCGGGAATAAAATTGATTACCCCGTCCGGCAGACCGGCTTCTTTGAGTATCTCCATAATAAAATACCCGGACAATACAGCAGTTGTTGCAGGTTTCCATACAATGGTATTACCCATCATGGCCGGCGCCGTGCACAAATTACCTGCAATGGCCGTAAAATTAAAGGGGCTTAACGCAAATATAAATCCTTCCAGGGGGCGATATTCAAGCCGGTTCCACACCCCTTTTTCAGATCTGGGCTGATTGGAATAGATCTCTTCCATGAATTTGACGTTGAACCGTAAAAAGTCCGCAAGTTCGCAAGTAGAATCGATTTCAGCCTGGAACACATTCTTGGACTGCCCCAACATGGTGGCAGCATTGAGTTTATAAGTATACTTCTCGGAAATCAGGTCGGCTGCTTTCAAAAAGATTGCTGCCCTTTCCTGCCAATCCATGGCTTCCCAGGCAGGTTTTGCAGCCAGAGCCGCATTGACTGCGTCTTGAATTTGATCTTCTCCTGCCATGTGTACCTGGCCCAAAACATGCCCATGGTCATGGGGGCATACGATATCCCTT
>JAKSAU010000083.1 GCA_022361535.1 Desulfobacterales bacterium | reverse complement strand
GTTGCCCATATGGATGGTACACCGAGTGATGCCGCATCCATCTGCGAATTTGTGACCCAAATCAAAAAAGGAGGTGCCGCATGAGCCGCCGCCCTGTTTTCCGCCATCCGAACCTGCCGAAAAATGATCTTGGGTATACCCGTATGGATTATGAAGGCCTGGACTCAACTTTGTGTGCCGGATGCGGTCATGATTCTATTTCCAACGCTATCATCCGGGCTTGCTTTGAGATGTCCATTGAACCCCACAGGGTTGCGAAACTGTCCGGGATCGGGTGCTCCTCAAAAACGCCAGCCTATTTCCTGAGCAAGTCCCATGGGTTCAATTCGGTTCACGGCCGGATGCCCTCTGTTGCAACAGGCGCAAATATGGCCAATAGAGATTTGCTTTATATAGGGGTTTCCGGTGACGGGGACACGGCTTCTATTGGTATGGGGCAGTTTGTGCACGCAGCGCGCAGGAACTTGAACATGGTTTATATAGTCATGAACAATGGATGCTACGGCTTGACCAAGGGCCAGGACTCTGCCACTGCTGACCGGGGATCAGCCTCCAAAAAAGGGCTGCCCAACCCGTTTGAAGCCATTGATTTGTGCGAATCTGCGGTCCAGCTTGGTGCCGGGTTTGTTGCCAGGGGATTTTCCGGTGACAAGGCCCAACTGGTTCCCTTGATCAAAGCCGCCATCAACCACAAGGGTTTTTCGCTTGTTGATGTCATTTCACCCTGTGTAACCTTTAACAACACACCAACGTCAACCAAAAGCTATCACTGGGTCAGGGATCATATGGAAGCCACTGCCACATTTGATTTTGTCCCCATGGAACCTGAAATCACCACGGAATACGAAGAAGGAACTACCCAGTCGGTTGCCATGCATGACGGCAGCCTGATTCACCTTCATAAAAGTGATAATTCTTTTGATGTCACAAACAGGCGGGCTGCCATTGACGCCCTGGAAAAACACAGGGAAATGGGACAGATCCTGACAGGCATTCTCCATGTCAATGACAACCTGCATGATACCCATGACATCCTGGAAACCTCAGAAGCTGCGTTAAATACATTAACTGAAAAAGAACTCTGCCCTGGCAGCGAAAAACTTACACAGCTTATGAACAATTACAGATAAGGACAATGACGACTACAAAAAAGAAAATAGCATTAGTGGCCCACGATGAAAGGAAAAACGATCTCATCGACTGGGCTAAAAAAAATGCCGAAGCACTGAAACACCATGATCTTTATGCAACTGGCACCACAGGCAAATTGATTCACGACACCTGCGATCTTGATGTAAACTGTCTTAAAAGCGGCCCCCTTGGCGGGGACCAGCAGTTGGGCGCCATGATCGCAGAAGAAAAGCTGGATATTTTAATCTTTTTCTGGGACCCCATGGCAGCCCAGCCCCATGATGTTGATGTAAAGGCGTTGCTGCGAATGGCGGTTCTTTACAATGTGCCAAGTGCCTGTAACCGGGCCACAGCCGATTACATGGTATACAGCGAACTTTTTTCCAAGGCTTACCACTCAGAGAAGAAAGATTACAGCAAGTACCTGAAACGGTATGACTAACCCGTTTAAGCGTACCAGGTTTCAACAACACCAAATTTTAAAAATTGCTAAAAAAATTCGTCCCGGCAGGACACACGCCTGCCGGGACGATTTGGTATCACACCTTATTTTCTACGAAAAGCCATTACTAAAAATAGAATCACTAAAGCAGCCACTGCTGGACCAAATATCTGAAAATTGGCTGCAATGAACATGGCCTTTGAAATCAATTTCATGTGATCTGCATCTGTTTCAGGGACAAGTCCAAATGTATCGCCGACAGCAGCAATAATCTTATAAGAAATATTTGCATCTGGAATTTCATGGTGGCAGGAAATGCATACGCCAAGGCGCTCCATTTTAGTGCGCATTTCTTTGGGCAAAGGTCCGTCTAACGGCCAGTGGTGCCCTACGGTCTGCAATTGCCTGTCCTCCCGATTGATGACATTATCAAGATCCATGGTCAATTCCGGTACAGGACTGATCTGGTACTGGGCTGTCTTGGTAACCAGCTGGCCCTGCTCGTTCATAATATCTACTGAAACTCCTTCTGAATACCCTGCCAGGTAACGACCGTCATGAGTACCATAACCCAGGGCCTTTGACCGGGCATGGCATGAGGTACATTCCCTTGCCCGCCAATCTACGGTATGGGGAGCAGCCGGTGCCATATCAATACTTCTCTGGCCCTGGTTTCCTCCGCCTTCCAGGCCTTCGGGTGTCCGCCATATCTTGTTGTGCACCAGAATTTCACCATCCGGGGCGACGACTGTAGTTATCTGCTGACAACCAGGAATGATGGGCGAAACACGGCCCTCACCATTGATACCCAGTACCGGATCTTCCCATCTCAAATAAGATCTGTTCTCGCTGGTTTTACCGAATGCGACACCAGGCGCAACCGGTGGTGCCACACCACGCAAAGATTCAGCAGTATGGCCGTCTTCAAAATGGGTATTGCCGGCAGCCACCCAGTCCGTGGCTTGTTTGTCTCCTGAGAAATCCACTTTCACATGACAGCCGTAGCACTGGGGTGCCCACGATGAATGGCACCCGTAACACTCCACCTTTTCCATATGGGTCTTGGCCCTCAGTTTGGCAGAAACCGCCTTTGCCGGATTCCGCCAGGCATTTGTCTTAGCCAAAGATTTCAGGGTCGGCACCTGGAAGTCTAAACCGGACGCCGAATGAACCACAACCTTGTCCCCGTCTCTGACAACATTGTTAAAAGGGTTCCCCCTTGTGGTCAGAAGATACCCTCCCATGGCCGAATACGCGGTTGAAAACTCTTTATGGGTGGGCAGCATCTGATCAGCCAGTCCTCTTGGTTTGTTCATATCCAGGTTATTGCCGAACTCATCACCCCATCCAAGGGGCAGTTCCCAAGGGTAATAGGTGGCAGTGCCATGGCAGTCTGCACACTCTATTTCCACGTTAGCCAGAAGGGTGCCGGTAATATTGCCGTTACCGTGCATGGAGGTTGTGGTATGGCAGTCCTGGCAAAGAAGTCCGCCCTTGGGGTTTCCATCCCTTGATTCCAGCCTGTGATGAATATCGTCTTTGATGAACTGGTAATACTTGGTATGAAGCTTGGGCTGTTTGCCCCCGGAACCTGAGAATGGGCTGCCGTAGGGAAATTCCATCAACCCCTGGTAGGATACGCCGATACGTTTGCCGCGATTGTGGCAGGACACACATGTTTCTGTAGGGATTCCAGAGTAGGTTTTACCGTTTGCCACGACCTTGGCCTTGCGAGACCCCTGGATACTGTGAACCATGGAGTGACCTTTTTCATCAGCTTTAACGGTTTTATCGTTTCCTTCATACAACCCTGCATTGTTGTAGGGGATATGGCAGGCAGCACATCCCATACCCCTGAAATCACCTCGTTTTTCACGGCCTTTAACCCCAACATGACACCGCTGGCAATCGGTTCGCAAGTATGTATAAATCGCCTGCCAGGGTTCTTTTTTAAGATTGTTCACATCTGTTTTTGGGACTTTTTTCAATGAAGTGGGGAAATTTTTAGGATACACCTTCATCAGGTCCTTGGTGTAGGCTTTGTATTCAGCCGTACCAAAAACAGGGGTTGGTCCGTCCGGATCGTCAACATCATAATTTCCATACCGCTTTTCATAGCCGGTACTTGCAGGTCCCCATCCCCAAAGCGCTCCTTGTATTTTACCTGCTTCAGTCTGCATAATGGACCTGTGCTGGGCATAGGTGTATGCTTCATGGCACTGGCCGCATGTTTTTTCGTTTACCCAGACCGAACCGGAATGGACGACAAATGTGTTCAGTTTACTGCCTTGCGGTGCCCCGGTATGGGCCACTTTGGCATCTTTTTCCTCTTTTGGATTTCCTCCGTGGCATACCACGCAGCCATTGGGATCGCCTAACTTATTTCCTTTTTCATAGATTTGCTTTGCCATGTCAGAATCGTGAGCTCTGATGGGCTCAATACCGGCATGGCATTTGCCAGGGGCCATACAGCCGACATTGGGAGCCGGGTATCCTGCAGGATCCATATTGGCAGGCGCGGCACGTGCCATCCCGGTATAAAAAAATGAAACGAAAAGCAGCAATACAAGCCCTGCTATGCTAATACCTGAAAAACGAACCATACCCCCTCCTTATTGTTAAGCGGTTATTGCCGGCGAAACAACAGCACGAATGCGAATAGAGGTCAGAGAAAAATACGGGTTCAAGAACGTGAGATAAGTGAAATGATTAAGTTTATGGATAGTATACCAGGTGCTAAAAGTCAAGGTGGCCTTGGCATGTACAAATACCGGATCTGTCATCACGGAGAGGACTGCCGCTTTTTTCAATGGCTTTTCCAAATTATGGTTCAGGTATGAAAGGTTACGCTTC
>JAKSAU010000540.1 GCA_022361535.1 Desulfobacterales bacterium | reverse complement strand
GTTGCAAGAACAAGCCATTGCTCATGGTACCACAGTGACACAAGTCGATGGTCGTTTCACGATTTCCTTTGAAGCCAAACCCGACCTCGCCATCGATCCGGCAGATCAACCTATCTTTACGTATCGGATTGTTGCTGATGTCACCGATACCACCGGGGAAACTCGTTCCACAGAACGAAGTGTACGCGTCGGTTATACGGCCCTGGAAGCCGAAATACAGGCCGCAGATTGGCAAACCGCTTTACAGCCAGTTGCACTCACCTTGCGTACCCAATCTCTCGATGGAGAAGGACAGCCCGCGCAGAGTGTTGTTTCGATTTACCAATTGCTAGCACCGGACGCTGTCGTTCGTCGGCCATTGGTCGAACATCCTGACAAAGTCGACATGTCCGATCCCGAGAATTGGCCCTTAGGTGACATCGTAAGTGAACGACCCGCGCAGACAAATGTTCTAGGGCATGCACAACTCAATATCTCCTTGCCTATCGGTGTCTACCGGGCACTACTGCATACCCAGGATCGTTTCGGTACCTCCGTTGTTGCGGAAAAAACGATCCACGTCTTGGATCCGGAAAGCACACACAGTACCCTCATGACTCCTTACCAAGTCAATGCACCGACCTGGTCGGTAGAACCGGGAACAACCTTCGTTGCGCTATGGGGAACAGGCTATGAAAGTGGACGGGCCTACATCGAACTCGAGCATCGTCACCAAGTTTTGCGTGCCTGGTGGACCGATCCACGTCATACTCAGGAACTCATTACCCACGATGTCACCGAAGCGATGCGTGGAGGTTTCACCCTACGTGTTACCTATGTAAGAGAGAACCGTCTTTATATCACCGAACGTATTGTTGATGTACCCTGGACAAATAAAGAACTATCCATTCGTTGGGAGCGTTTTCGATCACTCTTGGAACCCGGCCAACCTGAAACCTGGACGGCCGTGATTACTGGACCAGATGCACGTGCTGCAGTCGCAGAAATGGTCGCAACATTATACGATGCTTCGCTCGACCAATACCTACCGCATAACTGGTTATCGAGTTTTAGCGTTTTTCGACGTGAGTCTAGTCGCCTTACTACCTATTTTATAAATCTACATAATAACTTTCGGATATTACACTATTTCTCCTCGATACCCAGCGTCAGTACGTCTCTTGATTATCGTCATTATCCCGTTTACATCCATTCGTTAGGATTCAATAGATGGAGCGGTGGCAGCACAAGGGGGGGGGGACGTGGCGGTGTTCCTGAAGATGCAAAGGCTGACGATTCTCCGGCGAGTGAATCGGAAGCACCC
>JAKSAU010000288.1 GCA_022361535.1 Desulfobacterales bacterium | reverse complement strand
TTGATATCAAAACGGGTGCCTACCTTCTCACAGGACAGGTTAAAGATGTACATTCCTCAGGCCGGGCTGTTTGTGATTTCGGGCAGGTTACACCGGGACGACTGCTGACCCAGTGGATTCATCATTTGGCTTATTGCGCTGTAGTAGAGTTACCGGGACCAACACAGTTGATCGGCAGGGACCCGGACAAAAGGAAACCTGCAGTTGTATTTGAATTTGCCCCGGTAAAGGAGCAAGCTGGTAGTCTAATCGAAAAACTGGTTCGATATTTCCGGTTAGGGTCAACACGGACCCTGCCTTTTTTTTGCACCCCTTGTTTTCACCTGGTCAAGGATTTGTCAAAACGGGAATATGACCTGGATGATGCCTCTTTGGAAAAAGCCTTATCCAAGGCAGGGGCGCTTTGGTCAGGAAATAACTTTGTTGCAGGAGAGGTCCAGAATAGATATACCTCGCTTGTATTCAAGGATATTAATCCCTTTGCGAATCTTGATACATTGCGTCAGTCAGGCGCCCTTGACATCGGGCTTTCCATATTCAAGCCCATGCTGGAGAACATGAATACATGAGCCATTCCACCTCGGCAGCTTACGGGCCTTTGCCCCTTGATCCTTTTAACCTGGACCTTGAACAGGTCACCTTGATTGAAGCCAGTGCCGGTACAGGAAAAACCTATACAATAACAACATTGTTCACTCGCCTTGTCGCTATGGGGTATCCGGTGGAATCCATCCTGGTAGTAACCTTTACCGAGGCTGCTGCTGCAGAATTAAAGCTGAGGATCAGACAGCGTTTAAATGAATGTGAAACAGCGTTGTCCGATGAAAATACGCAAATAGACGGTAAGGACGAGCTTGTCTCATTCTTGTTCGCCCAACCGGATCGAGATATGATCAGAAAACGGCTTCGACTGGCTGTTACCTGCTTTGATCTTGCTGCTATCATGACCATTCACTCTTTTTGTTTTTCAATACTTAAAGACAATGCCTTTGAAAGTGGGTCTTACTTTGACATGGAGTTGCTGACGGACAGTCAGGGTTTTTTGAACCAGGTCGCCACAGATTTCTTCTCGTCCCGGATCAATGATATGAATCCCTTGTTTCTGTCTTTTTTGGAACAGGCCGGGTTTACACCACAGTCTTTGGTCAATAGCATGGCCCGGGTTGTTGGCCGATCAAAAATAAAAATTGTTCCAACGCCTCTTGTGTTCAATGATATTGGTGATGAATACTCCGGGCAGGTCAAGAAAACCGCTCAAATACTGGCACAGGAAAAAGAGGCCATTTTTACCTTGATCCAGACTCATAAAGGTGTGGACAAGAGGAGCTATTCTAAAAAAAATCTTCCCAGTTGGCTTAATGGCTGCGTTGAGTTGCTTGATGGGGCTCAAAAGACCGTTTCAGTGTTTAACATGAAAGAAAAAGGGGATCCTCTCTATAAGTTTACCCGGACAAGGCTGGCGGATAAAACAAAGGCCGGTCACACTCCGCCTGACCATCCTTTTTTTGATGCATGTGAAACGCTTTTGGAATTTACCAATGTCATGGAAGAAAATCTTATGGCATTGCAATATGAATTTCTTGAGTATTACGCACAAGCCCTGGCAGCCATGAAGCAGAATCAGGGCGCCTGTTTTTTTGATGATCTGATCAATGACCTTGCTGCAGCCCTTGAAGGTCCCAGACGAAACGCGTTGAAAAAAGCCGTGCTGGATAGGTACCAGGGTTGCCTTATCGACGAATTCCAGGACACGGACCCCGGTCAATACTATATATTTTCCACTCTTTTCAGTACACTTGCCTCACATTGTCCGGGTGATGATGGCCGGGCTATGCCCTTTTTTATGATCGGGGATCCCAAACAGGCGATTTACGGCTTTCGCGGAGGGGATATTTTTGCTTACCTGGCAGCCTCCCGGACCTGCAAACAAAGTTTTACCTTGACCACCAATTACCGGTCTGCCCCGAAAGTTGTGCAAGGCATCAATAATATTTTTCTTCGGATAAAAAACCCTTTTGGTTTTAAAGAAATCCCGTTTTTTCCTGTGGATACGCCTGACTATGCAGTTGACATACTGGTTAAGGAAAGTAAACCTGTCCCGCCTGTCAGTTTTGTTATGATGAACCGAAATACCATGGCTTGTGACCGCAGCGGTATGATAAAAAAAGCCGTTGCTATTGATATGCTTCCAAAGATACTCGCAACGGATATACTGTCTATCCTTAATGATCCGCATCTTTGTCTAAAACAAAAAGGTTCTGGGGAAGATGAGTCAAATCGCATTTTTCCTGGAGATATGGCTGTTCTGGTTCGGACAAATGACCAGGCCGAAGCTGTGCGGCAAGCCTTATCTCAGAACAACATCCCTTGCTTTTTGTCCAAAACCGGGTCTGTGTTCGATTCCCCCCAGGCCATAGAGTTATTTGATATCTTGTCTGCCGTAGACCGGCCGGAGCATACAGGGTTGGTCAAGGCAGCAATGGTCTCATCTGTTTACGGTGCCACAGAATCCTTTTTGTTGCGCTTAAAAGACGAAGATGAGCTAATGGCAGGATGGCAGGACCGCTTCAGAGATTATCGCCGAATTTGGGAGGAAAAAGGGTTCGTTCCCATGATATCAAGACTTATCCATGACGATGATCCGGAGCTGTCACCCTGTGCGGATCTTGATGAAAGAGGGTTGACCAATATCTATCACCTGGTCGAGTTGTTGTCCCAGGCAGCCTTGGACCAGGGTGCAGACCGCAGCCAGTCCAGGTCTATGCTCTTGCGATGGTTTAGGAATCAACTTTTCAAAGATACCCGGGAGCAAACAGCAGACGAACTTAGGTTGGAGAGTGATGATAAAGCAGTTGCCATTGTTACCATTCATAAAAGTAAAGGACTTGAATATCCTATTGTGTTTTTGCCTTATCTGTGGGCCGGCACCCGCAGCATCGACAAGAGTGGCCCGGCTGTTTTTCATGACCCGTTAAACCAGGATGAACTT
>JAKSAU010000776.1 GCA_022361535.1 Desulfobacterales bacterium | reverse complement strand
CCGTATTTCTCCACGATATTCACCATGGCGGCGCAACTGTCCACCCCCCCGCTCAGGGGCACCAGCACATCATACCGCCGGTCCGGGTCCCTGAATTTTTCCATGCATTGGATGATCTGGGCTTCCGTGTCAAAGTGTATCCTGTCCCCGCCGTTCTCCTCCGTGCCGTGGTCGCGGCAGTAATTGCAGATCCCGTGTTCGTCAAAGGAAATTTGGGGAAAGGAGTCGGGCAGGATACAGGTTTTGCAGATCCGGCGCGCAGGCGTTGCAGCCTGCCGTCCGGCGGCTGCTTCCGGCGACAGGTCCGCCAGCATCCGGGTAAACCGGTCTTCCAGGGCGTTTGCCAGGGTTTCAATGGTGCCGGACCGGAACAGGTGCCTGTTATAGGTGATCACCACATGTAGCCGGTCCTCCAGGACAGTAATGTCAAACACCAGGAAATGGCGCATGGCATTGTCTTCCCCCACCGTGAATTCAAAATGCTTCATTACGAACGGCGCATCCGGGGAAGCGGCAATATTGGTCTGGCCCATAAAATTGAAAAGAATGCCGGGGCCCCGCTTTTTTTCCAGTTCCCCCTGCCCGGCCAGGTACCGGAGCACCCCGTAATTGAGGCCGTTGTTGGGTACCGCCGCCAGCCGGTCTTTTATGTGCCGGATAAATGCCGCCGTGTCATCCTCAGCCGTATCCACCGGGAAACAGACCGGGAACAGGGTGGTGAACCAGCCCACGGTCCGGGACACATCCATGCCGTTTCCGATGTCTTCCCGGCCGTGCCCCTCCATGTCCAGCACCACGGACCGGTTTCCGGTCCAGGAAGCAATTTCGCGGCATATGCCGGCCAGCAGGACGTCCCGGGCGCCGAATCCATGGGCCCTGGGGATATCTTTCAGGAGCCGGTCGGTGGCGCCCCGGTCCAGGGAAAAACCGCAACGGACGGCATCGGCCTCCGTATTCCGGTCCATTTCCCCGGGATTGTCCAGCGGCAGGGCCCCGGCCCGGTCCCATTTTTCATCCAGCCAGTATGAAAGGTCTTCCCGGACCCGGGCCGTCTTTGCATACCGGGCCATCTGCCGGGCCCAGGCAGTGAATGACGCCGTTTTCCGCGGGAGGTCCGGGGCATCGCCCCTTACCAGGGCCCGGTAGACCTGGGTCAGGTCTTCCAGGAGTATTCCCCAGGACACGATATCCACCACCAGGTGGTGGATGCACAGAACCAGGCATCCCCGGTCCCCGGAAAGCT
>JAKSAU010001301.1 GCA_022361535.1 Desulfobacterales bacterium | reverse complement strand
CCCCATCTATCTTATTGATAAGCCATGTACGATTAAATATGGAGGGCATGAAGACCAGTTGTCTGCTTCCCACTCCCAGGACAAATACCGGATTGCCGCTATGCTGAAACTGATTCGGCAAAACCTTTTGACAGATGCCCAAAAGGCTGCAGCCCTTGCAGTGCTTCAAAAAAAATGCTGGGTATACGGAAATGGCTGTATTAAGCGGGGGCGTTTAGATGAAGGAGAACACTACCTTCTTTTGGAACACCGGATAAAGTCTGGCGGCGATGTATAGGTTAAGGTGTATAACTTAAAGCTTAAGATGATACGGGCGTCGGAACTCTGACAGATCTGTTTCTTTTGCTCCGTTAAATGGAGGTTCCCTTGATTGTCAGGGCAGGCTGAAAACAGGGTCCTATTCATTTTTCTGCAGTTGCAGGAGCATGAAACTTCTTCTTGCCCTTATTCCCCTGCATCTGATACAGAGACAAGGTGTAATATCAGTATCAGATTGGCAGTAATATTTCAGAGGCTGGAGGATCAATCTTGATTCTATCTAAAAAAAGCAAGTTCATATTTTCAGGGTTTTTTCGGTTAGTCAGCATTGTTCTCATTTTAATAGTTGCATCCTGTTGTCATAATGTAAATATTCCGCAACTCGATTATCCAACACTTTTATCTTTTGATCAATTCACCAAACGCTTGAATACAGGCGATATCATCCTTTTTCATGGCGATTCAGATTTTGATGGCGTTACGGATTACCTTGAGTGCAGCCCTTGGGCGCATGTCGGTATGATCATTAATGGTGAAAACAATAAAACCTATCTTTGGGAGTCGACCATAAAATCCAATGTAAAGGATGTCATTGATCTTGAAACTAAAGGTGGCCCGCAATTGGTTCTTTTAAAAGATCGACTGACCAATGATGTTGTAATCAAAGATCATTCTGGCTGGGCCTTCAGGAAACTTAAGGTTTCCGATGCATTGAGGTCTTCTTTTGATGAGGCTTTAGAGCAGATTATTAGTATAGAACATGAAAAAGATATTCCCAGCGCGGTTGGCGTCTTTCTTGAGGTGGCTTTAGGCAGGTATTTGAAAACTGAAACAAATGAACAGAAAATATTTTGTAGCGAATTGATGGTTCTGACCTATATGCAGATGGGGCTGGTTTCAAAAGACGCCATTCCCAATGGTTATGAACCTAAAGATTTCTCCTCGGGTTCCCATAAACTGAAATTTCTGCAACAAGAGACCACGCTTTCCAAAGAGTATTATTTTAAGCCTGTTATAGTAGATGGACAGTTATCTGTTCGCGTAACTTCTGATTGAACGCCCTACAAGGAGGTGGGGTTCTGTGGTAAAATTTATCAGATTAATTATATTGCTCGTATACTTTGCGTTTCCCATCAATATAGAAGCTAGAGATTTTGAAAAAATCGCCCATTTGGATCAAGACTGGGAAGTCTACTGGAATAAACTTATAGATCCGGCAGACCTTCAGGACAAGGATGTCATTTATGACACAAAACGAGACTTTCCTTTTTTCTGGAATCATATTGAAATAAAAGGCAAAAAATTGCCCTCGGACGGTTTTTTGACACTACGAAAAGTAGTTCGTATACCAGAATCATTGGTGGATAAAAAATTGGGGCTGTATGTTCCAGAAATGTTCAGTGCTTATGCACTCTTTGTGAATGGTGTGCTAATGGCTTCCAACGGTGCCGTTAGTCTTGACCCATCAGGGTATGCCCCCCAATGGCTACCTCAGACCGTTACGTTCACACCCCATGGTAATGAGATTGAATTTATACTTCAAATAGTCAACTTCTCCTACTCATTGGGAGGAGGGTGGCGGAAAATCGAGTTTGGCCTTGCCGATACGGTGCGTAGCAAAACCCAAAAAGCTATCTTTATGGAGATTTTTTTATTTGCTTGTGTTTTAACAATGGGGGTGTACCATTTCGGGCTTTTTACCAAACGTAGGAAATCACTATCTTCCCTCTTTTTTTCTATATTATGCCTGGTTGTTGCATTGAGAACACTGGTTTCTGGCGAGATCCTCATCTATAGTTTTTGGGACCCATCGTGGGAAACGTTATTGAAGTTAAATTTTATTACAGTCGCTTTTTTGCAGCCTTTATTTTTAAGTTTCCAATACCATCTTTTTACCGGGTGCTCTGACAAACGTATTGTGAAGTTGTTTTTTATTATCAGTGGGTTGTATGCTTTCATGATTCTAGTTTTTCCAGCCAAGATACATAGCCTGTTTCTTAGTGCTTATCATATTGTCGGACTACTCGGATGTGGTTATATTCTATTTGTTTTTACCAGGGCGATGAAAAGGAATATGGATGGTGCTCTAATCAGTCTTTTAGCTTTTCTGGTTCCTTTTCTAGCTGCCTTAAATGATATACTCACGGTAAACAACTATATCAATACAGAACAAATGCTTCCATATGGGTTGATTGTCTACTTTGTTGCCCAGTCTATCATGTTGGCCCGAAAATTCAGTCTTTCTTTAAACCGGGAAGAAATCCTCTCAAATAAACTCGAAGAGTTGAATGAAAGGCTTGAAGATAAAGTTGAAGAACGTACCAAGGAACTAAAACAAGCCATGTCAGAGATAAAACAACTGACTGGCCTGCTCCCCATCTGTGCCCATTGTAAAAAAATAAGAGATGATAAGGGGTATTGGAACAATGTTGAAGAATATGTATCCGAGCACTCTGATGCTGTATTCTCTCACGGTATATGTCCGAGTTGCGTGGGAGAACTATACCCTAAATATAAAAAGAGGTTGAAATCAAAGTGATCAAAAATACCATTGTAATAACTCAAAAACCAAAACGGTATTTTGTTTAATTACTCATAGGGATATTTCGAGTTTAAAGTTCGCTGATTTCCATCTCGTAATAATGAAGCCCTTCTTCGTGGACTGCTTTTTCTGCAATCTTACAGCGACCACGGTCTTCTTTTAGAGTTATTGAAGAATTAGGGCCTTGGACTACTGTATCCTGGATTATATTGCGTTGTACATTGACACTGGGAACACCTTTGGTT
>JAKSAU010000813.1 GCA_022361535.1 Desulfobacterales bacterium | reverse complement strand
TTTTAGCATTTTTCTTTTGTAGTTGGCTGGCAAACAGTTCTTTGCCAGGAGAGCCAGACGGCTACATCAATAGCGGGGGAATGGGAAGTGCATCTTCCGGACAACTGCTTGGAAGCATTGCTGAGCCAGTTACCGGCTTGCTTAAGGATGGCTGGCAACATTGCCTGCAAGGGTTCGTGTACAAAACACTGGATATTGATTTTGCCACTGATGTAAGTAAGCTGCCCATGACAAAACAGCTAAATGTCAGCTTATACCCCAATCCAGTAAAAGAGTTTGTGTTCGTCAAGCTTGAAGGGGATGTCAACCAACAGTTGAACTATTCGATTTTTACCCAGGATGGCCGCATCATTAAAAACGGTTTCCTGGAAGGTAAGCTAACCCAAATTGATTTATCTGATTTAGTCAGTACCTACTACTTATTTATTCTGACAGACAGTTCAGATAAAATGGTACTAAACAAGTCTAAAATCCTGATCGCAAAATAAACAAACAAATTAAATTATATACTATGAGAAAAAAATACAAAAGTCTGTTATTCATTATTTTAATGATGACACTTAGCACTGCCTTGTTAGCGCAGCAAACATTGCCATTTAATTACCAGGCAGTCATTCGGAAAGCAGACGGTACAGTGGTACAAAACCAACAGGTAACTGTTACCTTCACAATCCAGTCTGCAAGTGGTGCCATGTACGCTGAAAAGCACAATTCAACAACCGATGCCTATGGGGTTATTAATGAATCTGTGGGGAATGGTGCCGTGGTTTCCGGGGAATTTAGTACAATTAACTGGTCGCAGGACCTCGAGCTGGTTGTAGCAATTGATTACGACAGCGATGGGGCAGATGACCTGACAGGGACAAGCAAGATAAACGCTGTGCCCAAGTCCGGTTTTGCGCATACAGCAGCCGTAGCAGATGGCCTGTCTTATGAACTGGCCGATGTAGCCACATCAGGCGATTTTAATGATTTACAGAACAAACCAAACCTAAGTCTAAATGATAAGGAACTAGGTATTGATGGGGGAAACACTGTTGATCTCTCATCAATTTTATCGGAAGGGGCAGCCCAGGAGCTTTCCATAAATGGGTATATGCTTTCGATTTCAAATGGAAATTCAATAAGCCTTGCAGGAGCTGATAGCGATCGCCAGAGCTTAAGCCTGAATGGTAACCAACTATCTATTTCAAGAGGGAATACCGTTGACCTTTCCGGTTTACAATCCGCCAGTAACACGGCCGGTTCTCATCCGGCTACCGGTTCTGATGGTGATACTTATTACAATACCACAGATCAAAC
>JAKSAU010000281.1 GCA_022361535.1 Desulfobacterales bacterium | reverse complement strand
TCAACGGTTTTTTACACCCGGATGGGAAGCCATTCACGCGCCAGTTTTGCCGATATCGGCGACCTGCGTCAAAAACTGAGTGTGGAGAATATGAAACAGATTGATTTCAGACGGTTTTCCAGGGCGTATAATCCCGGAATGAAAAAATATAATTTTGAATTCAATGCACTGTTTGAATAGGAAACCGGGATCCGATGCAGGTAACCTCCCAAGTCAGACTGAAAGACTCCATCGCCACGAAGTTGCTGGGCTATGTTTTCTCCATCTACCTGGTTGTATCCGTCATTGTCACGGCGGTCCACATGGTCTCGGAGTACCGGCGTGTGGAAACCAATGTGAACCAGGATCTGAAGACGGTTTATTTTAATTCGAACCCCACCATGGCGCTCGCCTTCTGGGAGGCGGACAGGGACCAGATAAATTCCATTCTCGACGGAATGGTCAGGAGCCCGGTCATCCTCGGCGTAAAAATCAATGATATGACCGGGAAATATGAACGCACCGTCGGGGAAACCGTTGAGGCTGAGGATGAACTGCATGCCGGTGAAAAAGGAGACCCGGGAATCCGGGTCAGAAAAAGAGGCGTGGGGGATCTGTTCGGCTACCGGTTCCCCATTGTCTATTCCGGTGCCGACGGGAACCGTCCACTGGGCAGTATGACCATTTATTCCAGCCCGTCGGTCATATTTTCACGGGTAAAGTACAGCTACCTTTTCATTGTCTTTAACGCCATTTTCAAAACCATCGTATTATGGGTTGTTTTTCTATGGTTCAGCCGGTTCCTGCTCCGCAGGCCTCTGTCTATTCTGACCACTGCATCCCGGGAGATTGGCCTGGATAACCTGGACAATGTCAGGATCGATGTAAAGACCTCGGGCCGGAACGAGTTGAAAGTCCTGGAGGAGTCCTTTAACGCAATGATCGGAAAACTGCGGGATGCCCGGAACAAACTGGCGGAAACAAAGGAAGCACAAAACCGGCGGCTGGAAAAGCTGGTGGCGGAACGTACCCGGGAATTGTCCGAAAGCGAGAAAC
>JAKSAU010001156.1 GCA_022361535.1 Desulfobacterales bacterium | reverse complement strand
GGTTCCTGATTCATAAAGAGAAAGTAAACTACAACCAACTTCAGAAATTTAAAAAGCTGAAAACGCTAAAGCGCAGTTTATTTGGTTCCGGATTAATTGTTGTTCGTGAAAGCGAGCGGATTCTTCCGCATGGAGATATGGCAAGCCGCACAATTGGTACTTTAAACAAAGGTGCTTTTGGAGGCATTCATGGTAATATTGGCTATTCCGGAATTGAAGGCATGATGGAAGGTTACCTGAGTGGTGAGAACGGAATGGCTATCAAAAGAAATTACTCCGGCCATTGGGTAGACATCCCGATTACCGAACCTAAAGATGGAAGTGATATTGTTACTACTATAAATGTCAATTTGCAGGATTTTACTCAGAATGCGCTGCAAAAACAAATGGAAACATCGCAGGCTGAATGGGGTACAGCCATTGTGATGGAAGTAAAAACCGGTGAGATTAAAGCCATTGCCAATTTGGGTAAAAAGAAAGACGGCACGTATGCCGAAACCTACAACTTTGCCTTGGGGCATCAGGGGTGCAGCGAGCCTGGTTCAACATTCAAGTTGATGTCGATGATTGTAGCCATGGAAGATGGATATGTTGATACAGCAGATATTTACGATACCGAAAAGGGCTACTGGGATTATAAAGGGCAAACCATTTATGACAGTGATTGGCGACATGGCGGGCATGGTGAAATATCCATGAAAGAAATTTTCAAGCTCTCTTCAAATGTTGGTATAGCTAAAATTATTACTGAGTTTTATGAAGACCGTGAAGAAGACTACATCGATCGTATTTACAATTTTGGTTTGAACAAACCACTTGGATTAGGCTTTGTTGGTGAAGGTGTACCTTACATTAAATACCCTACAGATAACGTTTGGTGGGGACCATCGCTTGCCTGGATTTCTTATGGCTACGAGATTAAGTTAACTCCTCTTCAAACGACTACCTTTTACAATGCCGTTGCCAATAATGGTAAAATGGTGAAACCGAAATTTGTAAAAGAAGTTCGTGAGCATGGTATTGCTGTAAAAGAATTCAAAACAGAAGTTCTAAATTCTTCAATCTGTTCAAAAGAAACATTAAAAAAAGCACAGGAAATGCTTGCCGAGACCTGTGTTACAGGTACAGGAAAATCATTAAAGAATCCTTATTTCCCAATTGCCGGAAAAACCGGAACAGCGCAGGTGGCTTTCAATAATCAGGGATACGAAAAAGACGGACGTAAAAATTACCAGGCATCT
>JAKSAU010000530.1 GCA_022361535.1 Desulfobacterales bacterium | reverse complement strand
GGAAGCTGCAGAACAATTGGTGTTCAACCGAAACTGCCGCATGAACCTGTCCGTCTATCTTACTCCCCAGCTTTTTAAAACCAAAAAAAGAGTGGCTGTGACAGCCAAGGGGTGTGACAGCAGGAACATGGTCACCCAGATACAGGAGAACCGGTATGCAAGGGAGCAGCTTTACATCATAGGAATACCCTGCACAGGCATGACAGATAAAACAAAAGCGTTGTCAGACCTGCCGACCGATGAGATTCTCCAGGCCAACTGCCGCACCTGTGTCAGCAGAAATCCCGTAATATCGGATGCCCTGGCAGGAGAACCATTAGAGGAACTTTCACTTGGCGAGAGCAGGTTTGAAGATGTCGCGGCCATAGAATCCATGACATCGGCGGCAAAGGAGGCCCATTTCAAGGAGATGCTCTCGGCCTGCACAAGATGCTATGCCTGCAGAAATGCCTGTCCTCTATGTTACTGCCCCACCTGTTTTGTTGATGAATCCAGGCCCCAGTGGGTGGGCAAGACTGTGGCCCCCACGGATGTGATGGCCTACCACCTGGTTCGGGCCTTCCACGACGCCGGCCGGTGCACCGACTGCGGAGCCTGTGAAGCCGCCTGTCCCATGGACATCCCGGTCCGCACCTTCACACGGAAAACCATACGGGATGCGAAAACCGCTTATGGCTGGGAAACGGGCATGGATCTTTCCCTGCGTCCGCCCCTGGACCGGTTCGGTCTCAAGGACCCGGAAGACTTCATCATCTAACCGGTGCTTTTAAATTGATTTCAAGGATATCAAATGAACTACATCATACTAAAAAAACGGGATCTTGAGGCCGCCATGGCAAGAGCCGCGACCACCTATACTATTGCCGGCCCGGTCCCTGACGGATCAGGAAATAGTCAGACCCATACCTTTTGTTGCCTGTCCAAAGACCAGTGCCCGGATCTTGAATATAAACGGTCACGGCTCTCTCCCAAGGCCCTGCTCTTTCCCCAGGCCGAACCCATGTTCCACTTCAAGGTGCCGCCAAAAAAGAACAACAACAGTGTGGATTACCCATTTATGGAGGCCGGATCGTCTAAAGAACCACCCATTGCCGTAGTGGGCATCCGCCCATACGACGCCAGGGCATTTGACTTGCTTAAACTGAACTTCGACTCCAAGGATTACAAAGACCCGTTCTTTCTTAAACGATACGAACAGATGGTTAGGGTTGGCCTTGCCGAAACAGAACCCTCTCCCACCAACTTTTCAACGGCCTGCGGCACCGGCCCTTTTGACGAGACCGGACTGGATATCCTTCTGGCCGATGGGGGGGATACTTTTGTCGGGAAGGTCATTACCAAAAAAGGCAAGGCATTTGCCTCTGCCGCAGGCTTCAAACCCGCGGAACCGGAAATAAAAAAGCAGATGGCGGCAATGAAAAAAAAGGCTGAGAGTCTGACGGACAGCAGCCCTGCCTTTGGCCGGATCCTTGGTGCGGAAACCCTGGATCTATATGAAGCCGACCATTGGGAAACCCTTTCTTTTTCCTGCATCAACTGCGGGGCCTGCACCTATGCCTGCCCCACCTGCTGGTGCTTTGACATCCAAGACGAGGTACATGGAGAAAAAGGGGTAAGATTGCGCCTCTGGGACTCCTGTATGACAGACCTTTACTCGGCCCATGCATCAGGGCACAACCCGCGTCTGGAAGGCTACAAACGGTTCCGCAACCGGTTCATGCACAAACTCAAATATTTTGCCGACAAGTATGATGCCGGCATCATGTGCGTAGGCTGCGGCCGCTGCATCGAAGGGTGCCCTGCCGGCATCGACATCCGCAACGTGATGGCCGCTATGAACGAAACCTGCGGTAAAAAGGAGGTGGCATCTTGATCAACCCCTACAAGCCATATCCGGTCACCATAGAAGAAATCCGGACGGAAACCGAGGACAAGAGCCTTAAAACTTTTACCTTTGCCTTTCATTCCCACGAGGATGAACAGGCGTTTGACTTCACCTGCGGCCAGTTTGCCATGCTTTCCATCCAGGGGGTGGGAGAAATCCCTATCGGCATTGCCTCCTCCCCCACGGAAAAGCCCCAAGTGAAGTTCACCGTGTTCAAAACCGGCAAGGTGACCCAGCATCTGCATAACATGAAGCCCGGTGATGTCATGGGTATCCGGGGCCCCATGGGCAACGGGTTTCCCATGCACGAGATGGAAGACAAAAACATCCTGATCGTGGGCGGAGGGTTCGCCTTTACCACCCTGCGATCCACCATTGAAATGATGCTCCAGCATCAGAACCGATCCCGGTTCAAGCAGATCGATCTGGTCTACGGGGCCAGAACCCCGGGCATGCTGCTCTACAGAGAGGAGATCACCGCCTGGGAAAAAAGAGACGACATCAATGTCCACATCACCGTGGACGGCACAGATGATCCGGGCTGGGTATACCATACCGGCTTTGTCCCTGCAGTCACGGAAAAATGCGCGCCCAAGGCAGATGCCGAAACCATGGCCATCGTCTGCGGACCGCCGGTGATGATCAAATTTACCCGCCCAGTGCTCAAAGAGTTAGGATACCCGGACGAGGCCATCCTCATGAGCCTTGAAAACAGGATGAAATGCGGCATCGGCATGTGCGGCCGCTGCAATATCGGCCAGGAGCTGGTCTGCCACGACGGCCCGGTGTTTACTCTGGCGGAGTTAAACAAAACCCCAGGCGAATTTTAATAACTTAAGAAGAGTAATGAAAATTAAAATTTTCCTGGTTCTGACCTTCAGGTTGCAACGAAAAAATCGGGACAAAAGACAATTTTAGGAGGAATGAATGATTAAAGTAAGCGAAGCGGCACAACAACAGGTAAACGCCTATTTTGAGGGCAAGAATGTCCAGCCCGTTAGAATTTTTCTTAACAACGGCGGATGCGGCGGCCCCAGCCTGGCCATGGCCCTGGACCAGACCACGGAAAAAGACGCCGTTTTCACCCACGGCGGCATCGACTACATCATGGATAAAACCCTTCTGGAATCGGCCAATCCGGTTATTGTGGACTATTCGGGCATGGGCTTTCGTCTGGATTCCAGCCTGGAGCTGGGCGGGGGATGTGGATCTTGCGGCAGCAACGGGTCCTGTTGCGATAGTGAATAAAAAAAGGAGGCAAAAATGGCGGCACAGGTTCACCTCTATCCCAAGATTGAACGCCAGCTGGCCGACATGATGCGAAAAAGCAAAGGCCGCAAAGATACTCCGGCTATTGCAGCCCAGCGCGCCAGGATAATCATCGATAGGTTGATCAGGGGCGTTCCCCCGGCAAACTGCGGTCTCATGAAGCCAAAATTCGACCGGCGGATCAAAAACAGTTTAAAATTCAACCTGGGCGCTGGGTTCCGTCTCATCTGTATCAAGGAAAGGCACGACACCCATGTGATGTTTGCCGGGGACCATGACAGTTGCGATGCCTGGCTGGACCGCCACACCAAGAAAAAACCACATAAGGCCCCCCTTGAGGCCGAGGTGTTTAATGTGGTTCCGGCCCCCGGCGGTGCCGTTCTTAAAAATAGAAACAGTAGAAGTGTACAGGCCGACAACCCTGATTTGGAAGATGACCCGTTTCTTTGTGACATTACCCAGGAAGATCTGAGACGGGTCTTTTCCGGACTTTGTTCTCCCAACTGAAGACACCACAACATATTTATGACAAGGGAATGGAATTGAAAGGGCTTGTAAACAGGTTTTCACGTTCCGATTGGGTTCACCTATCCCTTTTGCGATTTTTATCAGAACAATCAATTTGATTCACCCGGGTCCAGGCTCTATGTAAGACGTGGTAGTTAACTATGATAAGAAATCATAATTCCATGGAGGTGCGATGAAAAAGAAAACCACAGAATTTTATGATACCCTTGAAAAAAAAGGGGTGAGCCGAAGGGATTTTTTAAAGTATTGTACAGCCCTGACTGCGACCATGGGCCTGTCCTATTCCTGTGCCGGGCAGGTGGCCCAGCAGTTGGAAAAGGCTGCCACCCAAAGGCCGGCAGTTGTTTGGCTCCACTTTGGTGAATGCACCGGGTGCTCAGAAGCCTTTTTACGGACCCCGGATGTGGGGGGCCTTATCCTTGAAACCATCTCCGTTGAATACCATGAGACCATCATGGCGGCCTCGGGACACCAGGCCGAAGAAAATCTGCACAATGCCGTAAAAAAATACGACGGCAAATTCGTCTGCGTGGTGGAAGGGGCCATTGCAACAGCCTATAACGGAGCTTACGGTAAGGTGGGCGGACGCACCTTCCTTGAAATCGCACAAGAGGTGATTCCCCACAGCGCAGCAGTCATCACAATAGGCACTTGTGCCGCATACGGCGGCGTTGCCGCTGCCGAACCCAATCCCGGCGGATACAAGGGTGTAAATGACGCCCTCGGCATCAATGCCATCAACCTGCCCGGCTGCCCCACCAACCCCATGAACCTTTTGGGCACCATCCTCAAATACCTGAACAATGAAGCCATCGAGCTGGACGATAACGCAAGACCCATGTTCGCATACGGTGAAACCGTCCACGACAACTGCCCAAGGCTGGCACACTACGAAGAGGGCAACTTTGTGAAAGAATTCGGCACCAAAGAGGAGGAGCTTGGCTACTGCCTCTATGAGATGGGCTGCAAGGGACCTGAAACCTATAACAACTGCCCAACCGTCAAATTTAATAACGGGACCAGTTTTCCCATTCAGGCCGGCCATCCCTGCATCGGATGCAGTGAACCGGATTTCTGGGACAGCATGACGCCGTTTTATGAAGAGTCGTAAATCTTACAAAACAGTTTTAGTCAATACATCCGGGTCAACCGTATTAAATTTGAAAGGAAGTTACCATGGGTAAAAGAATTCTCATTGATCCCATTACACGTATAGAAGGCCACCTGAGAATCGAGGTGGAAGTTGAAAACGGCAAAGTCAAGGATGCCTGGAGCTCCGGACAGATGTTTAGGGGTATTGAAATGATGCTCCAGGGCCGGGACCCAAGGGACGCCCACCATTTTGTCCAGCGCTCCTGCGGCGTCTGCACCTACATTCATGCCCTTTCTTCAGTGAGGGCAGTTGAAGATGCCTGCAATATCGTCATCCCTGAAAATGCAAGGATTATCAGAAACCTGCTGCATGGCGCCCAGTATCAGCAGGATCATATTGTCCATTTTTATCATCTCCACGCCCTGGACTGGGTGGATATCGTATCGGCCCTGTCAGCGGATCCGGTGAAAACTGCCAAGCTTTCTGAAAATCTTTCAGGGCGCCCAGGCACCTCCGACTATTTTAGAACTGTACAGGAAAAGCTGACCACCTTTGTCAACTCCGGACAACTGGGCCCCTTCAACAATGCCTATTGGGGTCATAGCGCCTACAAGCTTCCCCCGGAGGCCAACCTTATGGCTTCTGCCCACTATCTGGAAGCCATCAAGCTCCAGGCCAAGGCGGCCCGGATGCACGCCATCTTTGGCGGTAAAAACCCCCATCCCCAATCCCTTGTAGTGGGCGGAGTCACTGCCAGGGGCGAACTCACCCCGGAACGGGTAAATGAATTTTCCAACATTCTCAAAGAGACCCAGGCGTTTGTGGAGGAGGTTTATATCCCGGATCTGCTGGCCGTGGCCTCATTTTACAAAGACTGGGGCGCCATCGGCGGAAACAACGACACTTATCTATGCTACGGGGATTTCCCCCAGGCCGGGGTAAACGACGACCTGCTCTTTCCCGCAGGTGCACTGGAAGGGGACCTAACCCCAAGGCCAGTAGACCTGAACCAGATTACCGAGGATGTCACCCGGGGATGGTATGAACCAGGTAGCGCCAAACACCCCTTTGAGGGAGAAACCCGTCCCATCAAAGGTGAGGTCGAATACAACACCGATGACAAGTACTCCTGGATGAAGGCACCCAGGTATAAGGGTAAATCCACCGAGGTCGGCCCACTTGCCAGAGCACTGGTCTCCTATACAAAGGGACAAAACGATGTGGTTGAACTGGTGGACCACGTACTTAAAACCTTGGGTGTAGGCAAAGAAGCGCTATTCTCCACCCTGGGGCGTACCGCTGCCAGAGGCATTGAAACCGTTGTGGTGGGCCGTGCCATGCCCGGCTGGGTAGAAGAACTTAAAACCAATATCGCCAAGGGAGATAAAAAGACCTATCAGCCCTGGACAATGCCGGACAAGGGAAAAGGGTTCGGCCTCAACGACGTGCCCCGGGGAGCCCTGGGACACTGGATCAACATTGAAGACGGCAAGATCAAAAACTATCAGTATGTGGTGCCCTCCACCTGGAACCTGGGACCGGCTGACGGCAAAAACCAGAAAGGGCCGGTGGAAAAATCCCTTATCGGCACCCCCATTGCCGATCCCAAGCAGCCCCTGGAGGTATTGCGTACCGTGCACTCCTATGACCCGTGCATTGCCTGTGCTGTACATGTGATTGATCCCAATACCAACGAGACCTACAAAGTCAGTGTAATTTAAATCCCCATAACCCAACAGGTTTCCGGCGACTAAGGCCGCCGGAAACCTGACTGCAATGGAAAGCCAAATATGAGTGCAACCAATACTCCCCCGGACAATATCACTGTACTGGGAGTAGGCAACATCCTATACAAAGACGACGGCGTAGGCATCCGCGTCATCCAGCGCCTGGAGACGGACTACACTTTTTCAGACAACGTCATCCTGGTGGACGGAGGGGTGCTTGGAATCAATCTTTTGGGTATCATTGCCCAGGCAGGGCAGCTTCTGGTAGTGGACACGGTGATCAATAACGGCCAGCCCGGTGATCTTCACCGCCTGGAGCACCATGAAATCCCGGACAGGATCCTGGCCAAAAACTCCCTGCACCAGGTGGACCTGATCGAGGCCCTGACCCTGTGCAAAGCCCTGGACCATGTACCCAAGACCACCATCATCGGCATTGAACCCAAAGATCTTTCCACCCTGGAAGAATTCCTCACCCCGGAG
>JAKSAU010000081.1 GCA_022361535.1 Desulfobacterales bacterium | reverse complement strand
AGCTCTCAAACACACCAAACTTGGAAATGTAATCCTTGTTGGTTCAGATGCCAGTACAGATTTTTTTATAAATGTACTGTTGGAAGGCGTACTTCATATTACCGAAAATATAGCTGTTTACCAGTCCAGACGTGATAAGGCCCTGGGCGCAGCAAGCTGGTTGTTTTCAAAGCGGCGTCTTGGCCAGTTAGACAAAGACGCCGAATCAGATATCAATCTGGTTAGACTGATAAGGGACGTGACCACTCTTCATATCATTGACGTCAGTTCTGCGGCTAACGCCTTCACCCGGAATGGTCACTACTATTTCAGGGACTCGCCCTGGGTTTCAAGCGATATTTTGACAACATTGGTTTATAACTTATCTCCCGGGCATAGAGGACTTGCCAGGGCAGACAACCAATTTATCTGGACATTTCCAGAAAACTATATTGATTCCCTTAAAAAAGTGCTGGGAGATAAGAATGCGGTTCTAAATTCTTTAGACTAATCTTTCCGGGCAAGTCTCTCCCCTTTCACTCAACACAACCCGTTCCAAAAATGGAATGGAGCATTTGTTCATTAGGTATGCACCTTAAAGATTTATTGAGTCAGTTCTTTAAGCAGCCCCGGAAGCTCGGCTGGTTCCGGTCGCTCTGTATAATCCGGGTTGACCTGGCCGTCCACAACCTTGCCTGATTTATCAATGATATACCTGGCCGGCATTGCCAGTTCCCATGAGTCATCCCCGTTAAAACGCTCAAGGTCGATACCGAACTTGGTATATAATGCTGCCAGGTTTTCAGGAAGGGAATGAACAATCTTGAATGTTTGTGCCACTTTATTGGATCGGTCACATAGCACCGGGTATGTTAGATTGTTTTTTTTGACCACCTGTTTTGAGTATTTTTCAAGCTGGGGAGAAATGACAACCAATGATGCCCCCTGATCTTGTATCTTTGAATACACTGCCTGCAAAGCTTCCAGCTCTGCATTACAATAACGTCACCAGACACCCCTGTAGAAACTGACAACCAAAGGCCCCTTTTCTAAAAGTATCTTTGACGAAACATCATTTCCTGCCTGATCGGACAGAGTAAAATCAGGTGCCTGGTCACCAACCTTAAGCGCAGATTTTAAAATATCCGAATTTTTAAGATCATCAGTTGCCTTATGCATAATTTCTAATGCCTCAGATGGTGCACCAGCTTCAAATTCATCTTTCATTTTGTTCAGCGTTTCTTGCAATGACATGGTTAGCTCTCCTTGATTTTAATAAAATCTATGAAAAATATTCGGCTTTTCTATTGCAGAAAAGCCAGGCTTGGTTACTTTTATAAGTATTAATAACTATGACGTAGGAACGGAATTGTTGTTAAGTTAAGTTTTTTTTTAAAAATATCAAGTGCCTATAAATTGGTAAGATACTAACAAAGAGTCTTGTATTGACACGTGGACAAATTGCTTATAGGCTGACGGCTGGAATTTTAAGACCCCAGGACTATAAAATTTAACAGCCCCAAAAAAGGCGAAACAACAGGACAAAAATAAAGGGCAGCACATGCTATTAAGAGTTAACCCATACAACCCCCAGGAACGACAGATGAACAGGGCGGTTGACATTATAAAAAAAGGTGGGATCGTTGCGTATCCTACGGATACTTTTTATGGTATCGGTTGCGATATCATGAATAAAAAAGCCATTGAAAAAGTGTATGCCCTCAAGCAACGAAACAAAACCAAACCATTCAGTTTTATCTGTCCTGACCTCAAGGATATCGCAACCTATGCCAAGGTTTCCAATGTGGCCTATAGGAACATGAAACGCCTTCTGCCCGGCCCCTATACCTTTGTTCTACCCGGATCAAAAATGGTTCCCAAAATCATGCTGACCAAACGAAGGACCGCCGGTATCAGGGTTCCTGATCACGAAATTGCATTGATGCTTGCCCGCGAGCTTGGCAATCCGGTAATATCCACGTCAGCTACAGACCCTGACGGGAACGTATTTGACGATCCTTCGCTACTTCATGATTACTTCGGAAACCGCATAGACGCGGTAATAGACGGAGGCCCTGTACCCGGTGCCCCCTCATCGGTGATATCTTTAGTTGAAGACGTACCTGAAATTATCCGTTATGGTGCCGGAGATGTTGACATCTTTGAATAGGGTTTCAGCAAGTTTGCGAATAAAGGTCATCTTATCTTCTGCAGGGTAAACAGGTGTCAGTTCCCCTTCTATACCAGCCATCTGACCAGCCCATTGGACGGCATCGTCCAGGTTTCCCAACCGGTCTACCAGTTTAAGCTTCATAGCGGTCTGGCCAGTATATACCCTTCCGTCTGCAAGCTTTGCCATGGTTGCGGGTTCCATATCCCTGGCGACTGCTGCATCAGATACAAACTGTGCATGTAACTCGTCCACCAGTCCTTGGAACAATTGTTTTTCATTTTCTTTAAGTTCACGCAGAGGGGACCCCATATCTTTAAACTCTCCGCTTTTGATAACCACAGGCGAAATACCTATCTTTTTTGCAATCTCCATAAGATTGGCATATTCCATGATCACACCAATGGAACCTGTGATAGTTCCCGGGTTGGCAACAATACCCTGGGCAGCTGCTGCAATATAATATCCTCCGGACGCTGCAACCGAGCCCATGGAAGCAATAACTTTTTTTTCGCTCCTGGTCTTAATCAATTCCCGGTAGATCTCCTGTGAAGGACCGATCCCGCCACCAGGGCTGTCAACTCTCAGGATAATGGCCTTTATCTTTTCGTCTTTCCTGAACTCCTGTATGTCGTCAATGATCTCCTTGGAAGAAAGAATGGGGCCCATTACTTCAACCACACCAATGTTTCCTTCATGACTGCCTATGGAATCCCCTATCCGTGCATTCATAACCAGAGAGGTCATCATGGTCAGGCCAACCAATCCAAGGAATCCAAAGGTAAGGCAACCGCAAATGATTGACAGGAAAAACAAAAAAGGGTGGCGTCGTGCAAACATGAGAGTCGTTTCCTATTAATAATATTTTAAAGTGGTAATAAAAAGGGCCGGATAACCCGTTTAGGATTTATCCGGCCCTGTTAAGCACTTACAACCTGCAATCCGTCAGGACAGCATTATTCGTCTTCTTTGTCTTCCGACGATTCCTGAGCTTTTTCCGCTTCAAGTTTTTCCTGAATGTTGTTTCTCAGGATTTCACCGAAAGCTGATGCAGCAGGTTTGGTGTTCTTTGCAAATTCTTCAAGATACTTGTCATCATCATCTTCTTCAAGACGTTTGATGGACAGCCCGATCCGTCTTTCGTCGGAGTTGATGTTCATCACCTTGGCGGTGATGGTTTCACCGATCTGGTAATGCTCTTTGGGGCTTTTGACGTTTTCTTT